>NZ_QXQR01000012.1:0-39834 GCF_003660355.1 Helicobacter sp. L8 | reverse complement strand
CACCTCCCCCCACCTCCCACCTCCCACCAAGCCGCCCAACAAGCCCAGAACTTGTTAGCCAAATTGCGCATGTTTAAAATCGAAGGTCAGATTGTGCACACCTGCGTGGGACCTGTGGTTTGCACCTTCGAGTTTCGTCCCGGCGCGCATGTCAAGGTGAGTAAGGTGGTGGGTTTGGCTGATGATTTGGCGATGGCTTTATGCGCTAAATCCGTGCGTATCCATGCCCCTATTTTGGGCAAAGATGTGATGGGGATTGAGATCGCGCGCGATCAAGTCGAGATCATCGCGCTTAGAGAAATCCTAGAAAGCCCTAATTTCACCCAAGCCCCCTACCCCCTAGCCCTAGCCTTGGGCAAAGATGTGCGCGGAGAAGTCTTTGTGCACGATCTAAGCGCGTTGCCCCACTTACTCATCGCGGGCACTACAGGGAGCGGAAAGAGTGTGGGCTTGCATGCCATGTTGCTCTCTTTGCTCTATAGAAACACGCCTACGCAAGCGCGCTTGCTCATCATTGATCCCAAACGGGTGGAATTTAGTGCCTATGTAGATATCCCCCACCTCATCACCCCCATTATCACCGATCCCAACCAAGCCATCATCGCGCTCAAAAGCGCGGTGGAGGAGATGGAGCGGCGTTATGTGAGCATGAGTGCCCTGCGGGTGAAGAATTTGCAAAGCTATAACGCCAAAGCCCTAGAGAGTCTACCCTTTTTGGTGGTGGTGATCGATGAATTAGCCGATTTGATGCTCGTGGGGGGCAAGGAGGTGGAAGCCCCCATCATCCGCATCGCCCAAATGGGGCGCGCGTGTGGGATTCACCTCATCATCGCCACCCAACGCCCCAGTGTGGAGGTGTTAACCGGGTTGATTAAAACCAATTTGCCCTCTAAAATTAGCTTTAAGGTGGGCTCTAAATTAGACTCGCGCATTATCCTAGATCAAGAGGGGGCACAAAATCTCTTGGGGAAAGGCGATATGCTCTTTGGGTTTAACAACACCTTGCAACGCCTGCACGCCCCCTATGCTAGCGAAGCAGAGATCGAACGCGTTATGGACTTTTTGCGCACCACTGGACCCGTGCACTACGATTCACGCTTTGTCTCCTTGGAGTAAAGCCCATAAGCTAACTCAAAAAGCACAAATTCTAGCCCTGTAGCTTCTAGGGCTAACTTCGTTTGTAAAGATTTAAATGCGCCTTGAAAATCCGCTTTTTTAGCGTCTAAATACGCCCTAGCGTGCGCGTCATGGGTGTAGAGGGGTTCGCCTACAATGGGGAAGCCTAGCGCGCTTAAATGCAGGCGGATTTGGTGCGTGCGCCCGCTAATGGGAGTGATTTTCAGGCGTGTGCGCTGAGTGTAGGAGCAAAAGTCTAGAATTTCTATAGTGGTCGCGCTAAACTTGCCCTTTGTAGAGATTTGGCAACGAATCCCTAGATCACCTCGAATACTCTTGGGTTCTAAGATGGGCAAGATCACACTAAAATCCCCCTGTGCGTAGGCGCGTATATCCCCCTGCACCCACGCATGGTAGGTTTTTTTTATTTGGCGCGCGCTAAAGAGTGTTCTGAGCGTATTTTCATAACGCTTTTGTGCGCTCACCATCACCAGCCCGCTGGTTTCATAATCTAGGCGGTGGATCAATCTAGCCTCAGGGTTGCGCGCGTGCACGCTTTCATAGAGGCTATGGCTATTGTAATTTTTGGGGTGAGAGTAGAGATTTTTTGGGCTTGTGGTAAATCTCAAAAAAAGGGGTGCTAAAGATGGGCTTTAGGCTGGGGGCATGGAGGGCTTTAAAGTGCAAAAGCGCGACCTGCCCTACAATGCGCTCAGACTTGCGCACACAAACCCCATTAGGATAGCGCAAACGCCCTCGATCCAACACGCTTTGGGCTTGCGCGCGCGAACAAGCTAGGACATGGCTGACAAAAGCCCACGCCTTTATGGGCGCAGGGACATCAAAGACTTCGCGCACAAAGGGCATTATAAACAGGCTTGCACAAAGGCTTTAAAAAGGGGATTGGGGGCGATCAATCTTGAAGTAAATTCGGGGTGGTATTGCACACCCATGAAAAACTTGTAACCCTGCAGAGCTAACCCCTCTATTAGTTGATCTTGGGGGCTGTGTGCCACCACTTCTAGCCCGTGCTCAGCATAGGATTTTAAATAAGCCTTGTTGATGGTGTAGCGGTGGCGGTGGCGCTCTTTAATCTCTAGCGCGCCATAAGCCTTAGCGATCAAAGACCCCTCTTTGAGCGCGATGGGGTGCGTGCCAAGACGCATGCTCGAACCCTTATGGGCGATGTGGGCTTGACTCTCCAGCAGGTGCACCACCGGGTGCACACACTCAGGGGCAAATTCGCTAGAATGCGCGCCTTGCAAACCTAGCACTTCTCTGGCAAATTCTACGACCATGAGTTGTGCCCCCAAACACACACCCAAAAAGGGGATATGGTGCGTGCGCGCGTGCGTGATGGCGTTGATCATCCCCTCGATCCCGCGCTGCCCAAAGCCCCCGGGCACTAAAATACCTTGCAAGTCTTGGAGTTGGTTGGCAATGCGCGCGCGCAAGGACGCGTCTGTTTGCCCCTTTTGTAATTCTAACTCTTCGCTATTGACAAAGACCACTTCTACTTTGAGTTGCGCATGCGCGCCCACACACACCATGCTTTCTAAATAGCTCTTATAGGATTCCACTAAGTGCACATATTTCCCCACAAAGGCAATTTTAACACTGCGCTTGGGTTTGAGGATATGCCCGACTAAATTTTCCCAAATTTGTAATTTTTGGGTGTCTGGGTGCGCTTCTAAATCAAAATGCCTAAAGATAGCTTTTAGCAAGCCCTCTTTGAGGTATTCAGAGGGGCAGGCGTAAATGCTAGGCACATCTCTAGCCTCAATCACATTCTCCTCTGGCACATCGCAACTGCTGGCGATCTTTTTTTTGAGCTCCAAACTCAAGGGCTGGCTACAGCGCGCCAAAATGATATGCGCGCTCACACCCAAACGGCGCAATTCAATGATGGAGTGTTGGGTGGGTTTGCTCTTGAGCTCTTGGCTAGTGGGAATATAGGGCACTAGGCTCACATGCACATTGGCTACCTGCTTGCGCCCCAAAGTGTTTTTAAGCTCTCTAATGGCTTCTAAATACACCATCCCCTCAATGTCCCCCACCGTGCCCCCCACTTCTACGATTAAAAAGTCCTTGCCCTGCCCAAGTCTTAAAATCCGCTCCTTAATCTCCTCTACAATGTGGGGGATCACCTGAATCGTCTTGCCTAAATACTTGCCCTCTCTCTCCTTTTCAATCACACTCAAATAGATTTGCCCGGTGGTGAAATTGTTCTCTTTAGAAAAATCCTTGTTTAAAAAGCGTTCGTAATGCCCGATGTCTAAATCCGTTTCGCTCCCATCTGCGGTTACAAAGACTTCGCCATGCTCAAAGGGGCTCATGGTGCCCGGGTCAATATTGATGTAGGGATCGATTTTGAGAATATCCACCTCAAAATTACAGAGTTTGAGCAAATGGGCTAGGGAGCTAGAAGCCACCCCCTTGCCTAAAGAACTCAGCACCCCGCCGGTGATGAAGATAAACTTAGTCGCCATAGTTGTTCCTTAATGAGGTTGGTTAATACAAAGTGATGACTAGATAGTTATCCTTTTGGGCGATCTTGTAGTCGTAACGCCCATCCAAGGCGATGGCAAAACGATAGAATTTATTATGGGTGCTTAGGGCGACTTGGCTGACATGCCTTTGGTGGATATAGAGGGTTTCGCGCAAGGTGGGTTCTTTTCTATCGATGTCGATCACAATGCGATAGGGGTCTAATAAGACAAAGGAGCGTTGGATTTTGGAGGCGGTGCGTAAGTAAATCTTGTTGTCGCGAATCCAAAATTCGAAGTTGGCGATCTCGTAAGTGCTATGCTCGGGTTGCAACAAGGCTTTGATCTGGCTGAGTTGCAAGGGATAGTGCCAATCGATGCGCTGACCTATGTCTATCTCTTTAGTGTGCATAGACGCGTCTAAATCTTGGTAGGTTAAAGTAATTTTAGTAAGCACCCTAGCCGTGGTGGGCAGGGTGATTTTCAAGGTTCTAAAGTAGTCCACCACCATGTCTTCTAGCATGTTGGTGTTCCCGCGCGCGTTCTTGGAAGGTTCAAAGGGGTTTTCTCTAGCCATCAGCATGCCCAAGAGCACGAACACCACCAGCCCTTTGAACATTTTCATCTAGCGCGCGCTTAAAGTGGGTTCTAACTCTTTGAGTTCAAAGAGCTGTTTTTGGAGTTTGGCGTTCTCGTATTGCAAATTCTGCACACTGGCTTGCAAACTTGCCTGCCTGTCTTTGAGCGCATTGAGCACCTCAAAGGAGCTTTCTCCAAAGAGCAACCCCCCAATATAAAGCCCTAAAGCTACCAGCCCAGCAAACAAGAACAGGACATAACGATACAAAAAAGCCAGTTGCCACAAAGTTAACAACATCATCAACTCTCAACAGGCATGTCTAGCGCGTGGGTTTTATCGCTAAAACAGAGCTTTTCTTTGATTTTGGTTTCGATCTCTAGGGCTAGGGCATGGTTTTCTTTGAGGGTGAGTCTAGAGGTTTCCTTGCCCTGCCCTAATTTGGTGTCTTGGTAGCTAAACCACGCCCCGCTTTTATCCACAATGTCCAATTTTACCCCATAATCAATGATCTCGCCGGCATGGCTAATCCCCTCGCCATAGATCACATCGAACTCGGCTTCCTTAAAGGGAGGAGCGACTTTGTTTTTCACCACCTTCACTTTGACGCGATTCCCAATGGATTGATCGTTTTGTTTGAGTGTGGCGATACGCCGAATATCCAAGCGCACGCTAGCATAGAATTTTAGAGCATTACCCCCCGTAGTGGTTTCTGGGCTCCCATAGCCCATCATGCCAATTTTCATGCGGATTTGGTTGATAAACACTAGAGTCGTGTTCATCTTGTGCAACACGCCTGTAATCTTGCGCAGGGCTTGGCTCATCAAGCGGGCTTGCAAGCCCACATGCTGGTCCCCCATATCCCCCTCAATTTCAGCGCGTGGGGTGAGCGCGGCGACAGAATCTACAGCAATCACATCTACCGCTCCGCTCCGCGCCAAAGTTTCTAAAATCTCTAGGGCTTCTTCGCCGGTGTCAGGTTGTGAGATCAATAAATTGTCCACATCCACACCCAATTTCTTAGCGTATTGCACATCTAGGGCATGTTCGGCATCAATAAAGGCGCATGTACCCCCTTCTTTTTGGGCTTGGGCGATGATGTGCAAAGTCAAGGTGGTTTTCCCACTGGATTCTGGACCATAGACCTCCACAATGCGCCCTCTGGGCACGCCTCCAATGCCTAGCGCGATGTCTAGCCCTAGCGATCCAGTAGAAATCGCCTCAATGGGTTCGATCTCCTTGTCTCCCCAGCGCATTAACGCCCCCTTCCCAAAAACTTTATCAATCTGCTTGATCGCCAAATCCAACGCTTTTTGCTTTTGTTCGTCCATGCAAATCCTTTAAAAGCGCGATCTTAACAAAAGAAAGACTAAATTCAACTTAGGGGAGCTTTAAACAAAGGTTTAACTCAAAGCTGGTAGAATGAGGGCAGTTTTTTGTGTTTTTGGAAGAGAAATGCCAAGAGTGTTAGCCTTGCTGTGTGCGTTATTGTTACTAGGGTGTTTACAGCCCATGAAAGACCCCGATGCCGAAAAAGTGGATTCGCAGGTGCAGTGCGGTTTTGGATCGAGCGGTTGTTAGATAAAGGATAGGATTGGAGCAGATTATTGGTGTCAAAAAAGAGGGGGTGGTTTATGATGTGCAAAGCGCGCAGGAGTTAGGGTTTTTACAAGAGGGACAACCGGTAGCAGGCGCGCAAGCGATTTTATTTGGGGATAATCCGGAGGCTTTAGAAATTTTGCGCCACTCTTGCGCCCATTTGATGGCTCAAGCCATCGCGCAACTCTACCCGGGCGCGCAATTTTTTGTCGGTCCTGTGGTAGAGGAGGGGTTTTATTACGATTTTAAAACCCAAGCTAGGGTTGTTGAAGAGGATTTAGCGCGCATTGAAGCTACGATGTTAGAGATCGCCAAGCGCGCTTACCCTATCACTAAGAGGTATTATGAACGCCAAGAAGCCCAGCAACGCTTTAAGGGCGACTCTCTTAAACAAGCCGTGATGGCAAATATCCCTGATGACAGACTGAGTATTTATACACAAGGGGAGTTTGAGGACTTGTGTCGGGGTCCCCATTTGCCCAATACAAAGTTTTTACAGCATTTCAAACTCACTAAGCTTGCCGGGGCATATTTGGGAGGGGATTCTAGCCAAGAGATGTTACAGCGCATTTATGGGATCGCCTTTGCCACTAAGCAGAGTTTAAAGGATTATCTAATCCAGCTAGAGGAAGCCAAAAAGCGCGATCATCGCAAATTAGGGCAGGAATTAGGGCTTTTTAGATTTGATGAAGAAGTGGGGGCGGGCTTGCCTATTTGGCTACCCAATGGCATGCGTTTGCGCAAACGCATTGAGGATTTATTGAGCGCGGCATTATTGCGTAGCGGGTATGAACCCGTGCGCGGTCCTGAAATTCTTAAAAGCAGTTTGTGGAAGATCAGCGGGCATTATGACAATTACAAAGAAAACATGTATTTTACCACCATTGATGAGGTGGAGTATGGCATTAAACCCATGAATTGCGTGGGGCATATTAAGGTCTATCAACACGCCCTGCGCTCTTATCGCGATTTACCTCTGCGTTTTTATGAATACGGCGTGGTGCATAGACATGAGCAAAGCGGGGTTTTGCATGGCTTGTTGCGCGTGCGCGAATTTACCCAAGATGACGCGCATATTTTTTGCCGTTTTGATCAGATCAAAGCAGAGGTGCAAGCGATTTTAGCTTTCACGCAAAGGGTGATGGGGGCTTTTGGTTTTGCATATGAAATGGAGCTCTCCACCAAGCCAGAAAAATACATCGGTAGCGATGCAGTGTGGGAGCAAGCCACTAATGCGCTACAAGAAGCCCTGCAAGAGCAGGGCGTGCCCTTTGAGATTGATGAGGGCGGGGGGGCGTTTTATGGACCTAAAATCGACATTAAGATTACAGACGCGATTAGGCGTAAATGGCAATGTGGCACTGTGCAGGTGGATATGAATTTGCCCGCGCGTTTTAATCTGAGTTATGCGAGCGAACAAGACAGCCCGCAAATGCCTGTGATGATTCACCGCGCCATTTTGGGCTCTTTTGAGCGTTTTATTGCCGTGCTCACTGAACACTACAGCGGGAATTTCCCCTTTTTCATCGCGCCCGTGCAGGTCGCGCTTGTGCCCATTTCTGCGGATCAACATGATTATGCACAAAACATCTATGAGCAATTACGCCATGCAGGTATTTTTGCAGAGGTAGCAAATAAAAATGAGAGTTTGGCAAAGCGTATCCGCACCCTAGAGAAACAAAAAGTGCCCTTGATCGCGGTCTTAGGGGCTAAAGAAGCCCAAGAGGACAGCCTAGCCATTCGCGATCGCGCTTTGGGGCAACAATACACTATGAACAGCAAGGAGTTTATTCACATGTGTCAAGAGAAAATGCAAGAGGTTAGTTTTTGAGTAAGGATGTCTTGTTAAACGATGCGATCTCTTTTAGAGAAGTGCGTTGTGTGGGCGATGGAGGCGAACAATTTGGTATTATCAGCACGGCAGAGGCGTTAAAAATCGCGCGCAATCAGGGCTTAGATTTGGTGCTCATTAGCGCGAATGCTAAGCCCCCCGTGTGTAAGGTGATGGACTATGGCAAATACTGCTACCAAGCCGAAAAGAAGCTCAAAGAAGCCAAAAAGAAACAAAAGCAAATTGAGATCAAAGAGATCAAGCTCTCCACCCAGATCGCCCAGAACGACATCAATTACAAGGTCAAACATGCCAGAGAGTTTATAGAAGAGGGCAAGCATGTCAAATTCAAAGTGGTTTTACGCGGGCGTGAGAGTCATGACCCTAAGGCGGGTTTAGATGTCTTGCAACGCATCCATGCGATGATGAGCGATATTGCGGACGCGCAAAAAGAGCCCAAGACAGAGGGGCGTTTTGTGATGTGGCTCTTTGTGCCTCAGAAAAAGTAAATTTAACAGAAAGGAGAGAGCATGCCTAAGATGAAAACCAACCGCGGGGCGGCTAAACGCTTTAAGGTGAAAAAAAGCTTGATCAAGCGTGGGAGTGCTTTTAAAAGCCATATTTTGACCAAGAAAAGCCCCCGCAGAAAAGCCAATCTCAATAGCCCGCACTATGTGCACCCTACTAATCTGCACTCTGTGGCGAGCATGTTGTGTAAGGCGTAGTAAATCCCCCTTGCGTGCCTTTTGCACAAACAGGGAAAGTTTGATTTCAATCACACCTACAAGGTAAAGGAAACATAATGAGAGTAAAAACCGGAGTGGTGCGTCGTCGCCGCCATAAAAAAGTCTTAAAATTAGCGCGCGGATTTTATAGCGGTAGGCATAAGCATTTTAGAAAGGCTAAAGAGCAATTAGAACGCAGCTTGTGCTATGCCTTTAGGGATCGCAAGCAAAAAAAGCGCGACTTTAGAAGTCTTTGGATCGTGCGTATCAATGCGGCATGCCATCTGCACAACACCAGTTATTCTAGGTTTATGCACGCTTTAAAGAGCGCAAATATCGAGCTCGATCGCAAGGTCTTAGCCGACATGGCGATGACAGACGCAAGTGCCTTTAGCGCGTTGGTAGAACAAGTTAAGCCCCACCTTTAACACAAAGGCGCGCCTAGCGCGCGCTAAATATCTTTAGCAATTTTGCTTTTGTCTGCTCTAGTCCTGAGAGTATCTGTATGGCGGTAAGGTTTTAAGATAAGGCTAAATTTTGTCGATCGTCTGAGGTGAAACCAATGTTACAGATATGGATTGTAAGGGGGGAGGGGGGAGTTAGGTGCTCTTTAGTGCGTTGCAGGCATGTTGATAAGGAATGGATTGCCACCAAGATGGGGACATTAGGGCGTGCAAAAGAACTCCTTGCAGGATTTTAGGGTGCTTGAACTCTATCAAAACGCCCTTTGAAGTTACTTTAATGGGGGCCAAAGGGGATTGCGCGTTGATTAACCCTAGTGTTGTAGGTTATGGTTATATGTGGAGGTTTTGGTATGGATTTAGCGCATCTGTATTTTAACCGAGAACTCTCATGGCTACAATTTAACACGCGGGTTTTAGATCAGGTTTGCGACACTAAGTTACCCCTTTTAGAGCGCTTGAAGTTCTTAGCCATTTATGGCACAAATTTGGACGAGTTTTATATGATTCGTGTGGCTGGGCTCAAGCATTTGAGCGAGGAAGGGGGGCTTAAGGTGGGGGTAGATCAAATAAGCCATGACAAACAACTCAGGCAAATCCGCCACTATCTGCGCGCTGAACAGCGCATTGTGCAAGAACAATTTTTAGAGCTTAAGGCGGGCTTGGATGCAGTGGGGTTGTCCCTAGTAGATGGCGTGCAAGAGCTTTGCCAAAAGCATCAAGATAAATTGCAAGATTATTTTGAAAGCACGCTCTACCCCTTGGTCGTGCCCATTGTGCTCGACCCAGTGCGCCCCTTCCCTTTTTTGAGTAATTTGAGTTTTGGGCTGGTGTTGGGCTTAAAACGCCACAAGCACACGCACACGACTTATGGGATCATCAAAATCCCTGCGGTGGTGCAACGCTTTGTGGAGGTAGATAAGGGGGTGTTTGTGCCTGTAGAAGAGGTGGTGCGCGAATTTGCGCCCCTGCTCTTTGAAAAGCACGATGTGCTAGCGAGCATGGTTTTTAGGGTTACCTGTGATGCGGACATGGAGATTATTGAGGATGAGGGGCATGATTTAGCCGCACTCATTAGCGAGGGCTTGCGCACGCGCAACCGGGGCGATGTGGTGCGCTTGGAGGTGAGCGGGGCGCATGAGGATCTGCTAGATTTCATCCAGCACAAGATGCCCGGGGTGGATGTCTATAAGAGCCACATCTTATTAAACTTAGGCTCTTTGTGGGAGTTAGTCAACGCTAAAGGGTATGCCACGCTCAAAGCCCCTATTTTTCACCCCAAAGTGCTCCCCCCTTTGAGCGATTTAGAACACCATACCGGTATGTTTGACTTGCTAGACAAACAAGATATTTTTCTTTTCCACCCCTATGAAAGCTTTGATCCGGTGGTGCAATTTATCCAAGATGCGGCTAAAGACCCCTGTGTCTTAGCTATCAGGATGACTCTTTATCGCGTGGGGAAGCAATCCCCCCTTGTTAAAGCCTTGACAGAAGTTGCGCCCCATAAACAGGTGAGTGTGCTCGTGGAGCTCAAGGCGCGCTTTGATGAAGAGAATAATTTGCACTGGGCTAGAGCCTTAGAAGACGCGGGCGCGCATGTCATCTATGGCGTGCCTAAGCTCAAGGTGCATGCCAAACTTGCCCTTGTGGTGCGCAAAGTGGGCGATCAGATTAAAGAGTATGTGCATTTGAGCACGGGCAATTACAATATCCAATCGGCTAAAGTCTATACGGATATTAGTTTGCTCACCTCCAATAGACAGGTTGCTTATGATGTGTTAAAGCTCTTCCATTCACTCAGCACGGGGGTGGCAGGCAAAACCTACCTTAAAACGCTCTTTATGGCACCCAAGCAAATCCGCGCTCAAATGCACGCTTTGATTCAAAATGAAATGCGCTTTAAAGAAAGAGGGCGCATTATTTTAAAAGCTAACGCTCTTGTGGATCCGGACATTATCCAAGATTTATACGAGGCTTCGAGTGCAGGGGTGCAAATCGATCTGATTATTCGGGGCATTTGTTGCTTGCGTCCCCAAGTGGAGGGCTTGAGTGAGAATATCCGTGTTTTCTCTATTGTGGGGAAATATTTAGAACACGCGCGCATTTACTACTTCGCTCACGATCCTGCCAAACTCTATTTTTCTAGCGCGGACATGATGACGCGCAATTTAGACAAACGCGTAGAATTGCTCATCCCCGCTCCCTCTAAGAGTATCCAACGCAAGTTATTCCACATTCTGCACACCCAGCTCAAGGACAATGCCCAGTCTTATACGCTTAAACCCGATGGCACTTACACTAAAGTGCCCTGTGAGGGGGCGTGTTTTGACGCGCAAGCCTTTTTTGAACAAGAAGTAGAAAGAGCGCATGGTTAAATTTTATCCTCTAGCAAAAAAACTTCTGTTCCAATTAGAGCCTGAGAGCGCGCACGCCCTAGCTGAGCAAGCTCTGAAGGTTTTGAGGTGGTGGCTACCACCCCCCTACCAGCACCCCATGTTGAAAAATACGATTTTGGGCATGGAGATGCCCAATCCCCTCTGTCTAGCCGCCGGGTTTGATAAAAATGCCACCATGTTAGTCGGGTTGAATCAACTAGGCTTTGGGGGGGTGGAGGTGGGCACAGCCACGCCTAAACCCCAATATGGCAACCCCAAACCGCGTTTGTTTAGATTCCTTAAGCAAGAGAGTTTGCAAAACGCGATGGGTTTTAATAATAAAGGCATTGCGCGCTTGGTGGATCGCTTGGAGCGTGTGCGTCCGCTTGCATGTGTGGTGGGGGTCAATGTAGGCAAGAATAAAGACACCCCCCTAGAGCACGCGCTTAAAGATTACCAACAAGCCCTGCAAGCTAGCTTGGGTGTGGGGAATTACTATGTCTTTAACCTCTCCTCACCCAACACCCCCAATCTTAGAGATTTGCAAAATAATGCCTTTGTGGGTGAACTCTTTTCTATGGCGCGCGATCTCACACACAAACCCCTCTTTTTAAAAGTTGCCCCCGATCTGCCCAGCGATGCGCTTTTAAAAGTGTGCGCGAGCGCGCTAGATTATGGCGCGCATGGCATTATCGCCACCAACACCACGATGGATTATAGCCTCCTGCCCGGAGCCAAGCCATTTGGGGGAATCAGCGGGCAGGTCTTAAAAACTAAGAGTAGGGAAGTCTTTAGGCATATCGCCCAAGCGTTTTTTAAAAAGGCGATCTTGGTGTCTGTGGGAGGGATTGGTAGCGCGCAAGAAGCCTATGAGCGCATTAAGATGGGGGCGCATTTTGTGCAGATTTTTACAAGTTTCATCTATCAAGGTCCGCTGATCTGTAGACAAATCAACCAAGATATAGTAAAATTGTTGCAAAGAGATTCTTTGAGCTCTATTCGAGATGCCATTGGGATTGGGTGATGATGGGATTGACATTTTTAACACGGGTTTTATGGTTTTTCATCTTGAGTTTGCTAGGAGTTGCCATGCTAGATGCCACAGACAAACAGGGGTGTTCCTCTTGCGTGCCCTTGCCCAAGTATTACAGCACCACTTTAGACAATGGTCTGCAGGTGGTCGCCGTGCCTTTGGAGAACAAAAGCGGGGTCATTGAGGTAGATGTGCTTTACAAAGTGGGTTCGCGCAATGAGATGATGGGTAAGAGTGGGATCGCCCACATGCTCGAGCACATGAATTTTAAAAGCACCAAGCATTTAAAAGAGGGCGAGTTTGACGCGATTGTGAAGGGTTTTGGGGGCGTGAGTAACGCTTCTACTAGCTTTGATTACACCCGCTACTACATCAAGGCTAGTAACACCCATTTGGACAAGTCTTTAGAGCTTTTTGCCGAGATGATGGGGTCTTTACAGCTCAAAGAAGACGAGTTTATGTCTGAACGCCAAGTGGTGGCTGAAGAGCGTTTATGGCGCACGGATAATTCCCCTTTGGGCTATCTCTACTTCCGCTTTTTTAACACCGCCTTTGTCTACCACCCCTACCACTGGACTCCCATCGGTTTTATGGAGGACATCAAGAACTGGAAACTCAAGGATATTAGAGATTTCCATTCGCTTTACTACCAACCCAAGAACGCGATCGTGCTTGTGGTGGGGGATTTAGATCCCAAACAGGTGTTTGAACAGGCTAAAAAGTATTTTGGAGGCATTAAAAACACCACCGCCCAACCCATCCCGGGCGTGTATATGCAAGAACCCTTGCAAAATGGGTTGCGCCAAACCACCATCCATAAAAAAGACCTATCTTTAGAGTGGCTAGCCATTGGCTACAAAGTGCCCCCTTTCTTGCACAAAGATCAAGTTGCGCTCAACGCCCTAGCCAAGTTGCTCACGCAAGGAGATAGCAGTCTGCTCAAAAAAGATTTAGTGGATCAAAAACGCCTAGCCTCTCAGGTGTTCGCGCAAAATATGGAACTCAAGGACGCTAGCGTGTTTTTATTCATTGCGGGGGCTAACCAAAATGTGGAAGCCCTCAAACTCAAACAAGAGATTTTAAACATCCTAGATCAGATCAAACATGGGGGGATCACCCAACAACAGCTAGACAAAGTCAAGGTGAATCACCGCGCAGATTTCATTGCTAGCTTGGAGGATTCCTCAGATGTCGCAGAGATTTTTGCCGAATACCTCACACAAGGGGATATTAAAGACATTGCAGAGTATCAAGCCCAGTTTGATGCTCTAGAAGTCAAGGACATCGTGCGCGTGGCTAATGAATACTTCCGCGATGAAGTCTATAGCAGTGTTGTGCTAAAGCCCTAAGAGTTAAACCATGCATGCACTAAGTGCGTTGATCACCCCTTTTAAAGCGGATTTGCAAGTAGATGAATCCGCCTATATTGCCCTTATTGAACGCCAAATTAGACATGGCATGGACGCGTGCGTGCCTGTGGGCACAACTGGTGAATCAGCGACCCTCACCCATCAAGAACACATGCGTTGCATTGAGATCGCCATTGAGGTGTGCAAACCCAAGGGGGTTAAGGTTTTAGCCGGTGTGGGGAGCAACGCCACGAGCGAGTCGATCATGCTGGCTACCTTTGCCCAAAAGGCAGGCGCAGATGGAATCTTGTGCGTGAGCCCCTATTACAACCGCCCCACCCAACAGGGGCTTTACCAACATTACAAGAGCATCGCCCAATCTGTAGAGATCCCTTTGATCCTCTATGATGTGCCCGGGCGCACCGGAGTGCAGATCGCCACCCAAACCGCGGCTAGACTTTTCAAAGAAGTCAAAAATGTCGCAGGGATTAAAGAAGCCTCGGGGATGATGCAAAGATTGCCCGATTTAGATCGCTTCGCTGAGGGGATTTTAATTTACAGCGGTGAGGACAAACTCAACCATGCCATCATGGCTTGCGGGGGGGTGGGGGTGATCTCTGTTACGGGGAATTTGCTCCCCAATAAGATTTCTGCTCTAGTGCAAAGCGCGCTACAGGGGGATTTAGCCAGCGCGCGCGCGATCCAAACGGAACTTTATGACATTAATACGGCTTTATTTTGCGAGACTAACCCTATCCCTATCAAGGCGGCGATGCACATAGCCGGTCTTTTGCCCCATTTGGCTTATCGACTTCCCTTAGTGCCCCCTAGCTTAGAGAATCTGCGCTATTTAGAAACCATCTTAGAGAAATATGAGGTACCGGTATGACTACAGCAGAAATGCAAATGCGGGGTAAAACTTTAGTGGTGAGCGGGGCGACCCGGGGGATTGGCAAGGCGATTGCTTATAGATTTGCCCAAAATGGGGTGAATGTGGCGTTCACTTACCACAAAAACGAGGAGGAGGCGCACAAGATCGCTCAAGAAATGCAAGAGCTCTATCAAATTAAGGCGCGCGCTTATCATTTAGATGTGCTAGAACCTGAGCAGTATGTAGAACTCTTCAAACAGATCGATGCGGATTTTGAGCGCGTGGATTGTTTTGTCTCCAATGCGATCATCTATGGGCGCTCTGTGGTGGGCGGATTTGCTCCTTTTATGCGCCTCAAGCCTAAGGGATTAAATAATATCTACACGGCTACGGTGCTAGCCTTTGTGGTGGGCGCACAAGAGGCGGCTAAACGCATGAAAATGGTTGGCGGAGGCGCAATCGTTTCTTTGAGTTCTACGGGCAATTTGGTTTACATGCCCAATTATGCCGGGCATGGCAATTCTAAAAATGCGGTAGAAACCATGGTCAAATACGCCGCAATGGACTTAGGAGAATTTGGGATTCGCGTGAATGCGGTGAGCGGGGGACCCATTGACACGGACGCGCTCAAAGCCTTCCCTGATTATGCAGAAATTAAGCAAAAAGTAGAAGAACAATCCCCCTTAAAGCGCATGGGCAACCCTACAGATTTGGCTGGTGCGGTGTATTTTTTATGCGATCCTGCCCAGAGCGCGTGGCTGACTGGGCAAACAATTGTTGTAGATGGTGGCACAACCTTTAAATAAGGGTTGATCCTTGTATGACCATTTTTATTGAAAATAGCCCCGAGTTACAGAGTGCTAGGAGGTATATCCTTGGTGCGATGTCGCTGGGATTTGTGCTTTGGCTAGTTATTTTTTTTGGCATGTTCTCTTGGGTATCAACCTACAAAGGGTTTGTCGTGTCTTTGAAGAATTCGCCTTGGTTAGGATTTTATCTTTTTTTATTGCTCACGATGTTTGTAGCCCAAGTGGTGGGTTATTACAAACTAGCAAAGGTAAGTCGTAATCTTTTGCTTTTTAGATGTGTCGCTTTCCCCTACATTGCTGATGCGCTTTTATCCTTATGCGGACTATTGGTGTTTAAAAACCCTGCGGACATGTTACAGCTCAAGTTTTTAACCCTTGCTCTTTATGCCTACTACAATTATCGCCTATTTATGGAGCTCACACGCGTAACCCAAGACCCCTTATTTAAGTATGGGATGCTGGTTATAGGGCTGTGTTTTGTGTTTATTCTCTTTATGGTGCTAATTTTGGGGAGTGTGTCCCTGTATAGGTTTGTCATTTTTGGAGTGTGGGTGCTGTGGTGGATGGGGGTGCTGGTAGGCTGGAGCATGATTGTGTTAGGTTTTGTGCGATTCAAACAAATTAGCTACCCCTAGGGGCATTTGTGCTAACCAAGTGCATCCGCAACATCCCTAATATTTTGACAATCCTGCGTATCTTTCTGGCGATCTTCTTGCTTTTTTTCATCTTGCATGGAGAGTATTTATTCAAACTCCCCAAATCTCACACTGATTACACCGAAGCCTTGATCTTTTTGGGTGCAGCGCTTACGGATTTTTTAGACGGCTATATCGCTAGAAACTACCATTTGAAAACCTTGTTTGGCGAAATTTTTGATCCCTTGGCTGATAAAATTCTCATCTTAGCTGCCTTTTTAGGCTTGCTCTATTTGAATCGTATCAACCCGTGGATCCCCTTTGTGATCTTGGGGCGGGAGTTTTTTATTGCGGGTTTGCGAATCTCGGTTTCTAATATGGGCAAGAGCATCGCAGTGAGTCGCTTGGGCAAGTATAAAACCTTCTTGCAAATCATGGCTATTAGCTCTCTTTTAGCCGATCTGCACTTAGGCAGTGTAGTGATAGGGCATTATTTAGTCGCCCTCGCGCTCTTTGCTACTTTGTATTCGGGCATGGATTATGTGTTCAAATACTACCGCCTCGTGCGCGCTCTAGGGGTCTAATGGGCTGGCTTGCCTCTATCATAGCTTTGGGCTTTTTGATCTTCTTTCACGAATTGGGGCATTTTTTAGCAGCGCGCGCATGTGGGGTGGGGGTAGAGGTTTTTAGCATTGGCTTTGGGCGCAAGCTTTGGGCTAAACGCTTAGGCAACACCCAATACGCCCTCTCTGTCATCCCACTAGGGGGCTATGTCAAACTCCAAGAAAATCCTATAGAAAGCCCAAAGAGTTATCCTAACCAACCCCTTTACAAAAAACTCATCATCTTAAGCATGGGTCCCCTCTTTAATCTCTTGCTTGCCTTTGGGATTTATCTAGGGGTGGGCTTAGTGGGGCACACCAGTTTGGCCCCCGTAGTGGGCGCGCTCACCCCTGATATGCCTGCCATCAAAAGCGGGATCAAAGTAGGCGATCGCATTGTGGCAGTAAATCACACAGCTATTAGAGATTGGCAAGAGCTTTTTGAGGCGATCCAGCGCGCACAAGGAGCGATCACCCTGCAAATTAAGCGCGATCATCTCTTAAATATCACCCTTACACCCGCCTTGAAAACTACCCAAAATGCTTTTAAAGAGAAAGTGCACACTAAGCTCATAGGCATCGCCCCGGCTAAAGAACAAGTGTGGGTGCGCTATGGCTTTTTGCAATCCACCCAGCGTGCGCTTAGCCAGCTTGTGAGCATGTGCGTGCTGATTGTTAAGGGGATTGAAAAGCTCTTTATAGGTGTGGTGAGCGTGTCTGAAATTAGCTCGGTGGTGGGGATTGTGGATTTTATGGCACACCAGCAAAATCTAGCCTTGCTCTTGAGTGTCGCCTTTATCTCTATCAATCTAGGGGTGTTAAATCTCCTACCTATCCCAGTTTTAGATGGGGGGCAGATGGTGATCACACTCTATGAAAGCTTGACAAAGCGTAAACTCAAAGGCGAGCATCTAGAAAAGCTCAATCTCTTAGGGCTAGCTTTACTCATCGCCTTGATGGCTCTAGGCTTGTTTAACGATGTGCGCCGTTTGGCAGGCTAATGCCGTGTTAAATCCGCACACACAGCGCGTTTAGTGCGCCTTTGAAGTCTGCTTTAAGCCTAGCGTTAAACTATGGTGCTATAATCCACGCATTTTTACACTAAAGGAGTATTTATGGCGCTATACGATCGCAACACCTCTAACACGCAGTTTAACCCCGGCCTAGAAGCCTCCGCCCAGCTCAATGACACCGCGCTTGTGAGTTTTGTCAAAACCACTTACAAATTCTTTGCAGCCAGCTTGTTGCTAGCTACCATTGGCGCGTTGGTGGGCTTTATGAACTTCCAAGTGGTGAATCAATACCGCTGGGCGTTTTTCATCGCCGAATTTGCTGCCCTCTTTGGCTTGATGTTCACTAGAAACATGCCCACGCTGAATTTGCTCATGCTCTTTGCCTTTACTTTCCTCTCGGGCATTACGCTAGTGCCCCTGCTAGGCTTTGTGATCGCTAGGACTGGGGCTGGCGCGATTTGGCAAGCCTTAGGCATGACAACCATCGTCTTTGGCGTGATGAGTGTGTATGCTATTAAAACCAAGAGCGATCTAGCCAACATGGGCAAGATGCTCTTCATCGCGCTGATTGTGGTGGTGGTGGCTTCTTTAATCAATCTCTTTTTAGGATCGCCCATGATGCAAGTGGCGATCGCTGGGGTGAGCGTGATTCTCTTTAGCCTATTCATCGCCTATGACACCCAAAACATCGTGCGTGGTCTTTATGCAACCCCCATTGAAGCCGCTGTCGCGCTTTACTTGGACTTCTTCAATGTCTTTGTTTCCTTGCTCCAAATCATAGGCATCATGGGGGGCAGAAACGACTAGGGGCATTGAACGGCTTTTAGACGCCAATCTCAACCGCTTTAAGGAGGGGGTGCGGGTGGTAGAAGACATCGCCCGCTACCTCTATAACCACCCTGCTTTAGCCCTGCAACTCAAAACCATCCGCCACAGTGCCACAGACATTTTTAGCCAACACCAAGGCGATGTGATCGCCCTGTATTCTCATAGGGATAGCGCGCACGATGTGTTGCAAACAAGCGATACCTTACCCACAAGCCCCCTAAACCTGCTAGACATGTTGCAAGCCAATTTCAAGCGCGCCCAAGAGAGCGCGCGGGTGTTAGAAGAGGGCTTTAAGGTGTTAGGGATCAAGCAAGCTGCCCTGGGCTTTAAAGCCCTGCGCTACGAACTCTATGGGCTAGAAAAACAAAGTGTTCTTATAGCCCAAACAAGCGCGCAAACGCAATGTAAACATCCACATCGCTAAAGCCATTGTCTAACATAAAATGCGTGGTGTCAGCGTGCATGTCCACACTCTGTTTAGAAAGGGGGTCTTGCACGCCTAGTTTGATAATATTGCGATCAAATTGGAATCTAAGCCCCATATTCAACAACGCGCTAAAGGTGTAGGCACGATCTAGGGGCGCGTTTTTGGTGCTCAAAAAGTAGTGATCCCCGGCTGCATACACCCCCGCATATATCCCCCAAAACAAGCCATTGCGCCCTTTTGGCACGACCAAATCCCAGATCACATCGCCCCCCAACGCCCATCTGAAACTCTGCAAGGATTTGAACACGGGGGATTGTTGTAATAGCGCGCTATGGACATAGCCATACCCCACACTCGCTTGTAGATCAACACCAAGGTGGTTGCTAAAGAAGTATTGGAATCCCGCGCCTACATTGGCGTTCCAGTTGATATTTTGGAAGGTTCCAAGACGCTTGATCACTTGGCTTAAGGGTGCCATGCTGGGCACAGCCCCGGGTGTGCGGATACTGCCTAGTGCGCTGATATCATTGCCAGCGGTGTTGATCTGGTTGGCTAGGTTATTGTAGGGGAAACCTAGCTTGGGGGGGGTGGGTAGGGGTGTGATGGTGGGGGCAGAAGGGGCGTGGAAATACTGGTTAGCTGTGGGGATACTTTGTTGGTAATTATTCTGTGCTATGCCCATCACCATGGAGAGATCGTTATAAGTGGCGACAAGACTATTAGCCGCACTAGAAGCCATACCAGGATACACGCCAGCGCTCAAGAGTCGATCGATTTCTCTAGATTCTTGGAAAAACCATGCGTAGTTTTTGACAATCTGTTCGATGGAGAAATTGAGGGTATTAGGGTCTATGGCACTAAAACAAGTGCTGATGCTAGTAGTGGTAGGAGAACAAGTTCCAGAAATACCCGCGTTATAAGCACCATAATACTGGTTGATGGAGATGATGGAATCTGTCTGTGGATTCTTAGCGATCCCTAGAATATCTTGCAAGATACTATCGGAGAGTTGGGCAATTTGTGCCATCCCTGCTGCCGGGCTAGAAGCCACCCCATTGCATGACGATCCCCCGATACACTCACCCATCGCAGAAGTGATCTTATCCCTAAGCGCGCTGAACTCTTGTTTTTTTTGTTGGTAGGCACTATAGGCACTATCATAAGCCTTTTGATCCGCGCTGTTTTTGGATTCGATGGCATTTTTCAAATCGTTAAAGGCTTTTTGGGCTTGGGTGAGTTTGTTGTCATAGTCATTGACTTCGTTAATGATGGAAGTTCCATAGCCTTGCAAGCTCCCAGGATATTTTGGTAGTTTTGCAAAATAGCTTGATCATGCGTAGCACTGGGGGAATTAGGATTGGCGTTGAGAATGCTTTTGAGTTGCCCAATTTCTGTTTGAATTTGCGCCTCTAGGTTTTTGATCAAGGATGCCTTAGCTCCCGAAATATCAAGGGGGGAGAGCTGTAAAATATCCTTGGTAGAGCCCACTTGTGCCGCGCTAGAATTGAGATTTTTGAGCGTGTTGACTAACTCTTTGAGGTGATCGTTGAGATTGCTTTGTAAAGAAGCGGTGTTAATGGGTTTGGGGGGTGGGGCGGCATTGGGACCATAGGCAGAAACCCCCGTGCTTTGCGCCCCCACACTGCCCTCTATAAAAAAGCCATCACGCACATCTCCCCCATACCCTAATAAGGAACTCAAGGACACACAGATAGAAACCACGCCCCCTTTTAAGAATCTAAACGCGATCACCAGACACCTCTCTTCAATGTAATCGCCCCCCAAAGCCCACTGATTCTAGCAAATTATCCCATAAATTAGACAAATACACCACCAAAAAGTCTTGCTATAATGAGGTTTTTAGGATTTTTGGTTTTTTATTTATTAAAATATTAAGTTTTTTTAGATAGAGTGCGTCTACCTGATTTAACTCAGGAAATTTTTGGTTAAAGGAGACGCAATGTCAGGACATGAAGAATGTTGCCATGAGCACGAAGGGCACGCAGAGCACGGGGTGCACCATCACCACCATCACCACCATCACTACCATGTGGCACGCACCACCATCACCACCATCACCATGGCGGAGAACACCATCATCACCATGAGCAACATGGAGATCACTGCGCTAGCTAGTTGCCACACGCCCCCTCTTGTGGGGCTTTTTAGCCCGTTTATACAGCGTTTATACAGCGTTTACATCCCACACCCACTAATCAAGAAACACAAAAGCCCTAAAATCCTCCCCATTTTTAGCCATGCCATTTAATCACTCTCGTCCTTGTCTTGGCAATAACCTTTCTCATAGCAACGATCCTCCAAATCATCCAATACATTGTTATTAATTTTATCCATAAAAATGCGCTTGCCATCTCTTTTTTGCTCATAAAAAGGATCGAGCCCAACATCATCGTCCCAACGGCTGTATGTTTGCAACACATAGTGCTTATACCCCTTAAGTGGCTTAAAGATTAAAGTTTTACTCTCAATATGCTCACTACCGCATTCAACATAACGATCATCAAAGCGTAAAATAATGGCATCCTTTTTAAACTCCACATGGACTTGTAATTGAGCGGATCTAGGAAATAGATATAAACAAAAACCCTTAAACACAAAAGAGCCCTTTTTGGAAGTCTTAGTCAGCTTAAAGCACATGGCACGCATCAGGGCGTATTTGTAATATCGCGACCCTTCATCACCTTCTAAGTCCTCCAAGCTGACAGCCCCAAAAAGGCGCGCCACAAAGCCACAATACAGCGCACCATTTACATAAGCCTTATGCACATCTAAGACATAAGCGGCTTGCTTTGGTTGGTTAGGATCGATGAGATAATTTTGATCTAGACGGATTTTTGGGTTGATAGGCATTTTTATAAACGCCTGCGCCTGCGCTCTTAGGGCAGTGGCTTGATCAAAGTTGCACCCCAAGCCCCACACCCCACTAACCAAAAAACACAAAAGCCCTAAAGTGCGCATTATTCTAAACATAAGCACTCCTCATAGAAAATACCAAGAGTCCTAGTATTTTAGCATCTACAAGGGCAATCGTATTTTATTTCTCCCTCTCTTCCCACCCCTCGCTTGCTTCAAAGTCAAAGAGGACCTTTTGTAACTCTGTTTCCTTGCAATGCTTGGATTTGTAGCATTGCTCTCTTAGCTTATGGAGCAACGCATCGTTGATGCTAGATAAGAAAATACTTTGCTTGTCTCTAGCTTGGCTGTAATAGATATTTTTGCCCGGCTGGATTCTAAACGCTTCTCCTGTGTCCAGATCCTCCCCCTCAATGCCACCATACTCTTCATAAAGATACGCGTCTAACAAAAACCCTTTAGGATTTGGCTTAAACACATAGGATTGATGGATGGTGTCCGGATAGCCATCTGCAAACGCAACATCCTGCCACACTTCTAGGCTAAAGCTATGCTTTTTAAAAACCACGCTGGCGCTCAACCTCAACAGTTGCGCGTTATTGAACGCATCGTGGCGCAAGCAAAAGCTTTTTTGTTGGCGCTTTAAAATCCCCATACAAACGAATGTGGGAACATTTTTGCCTGAAATTCTAAAATCCCTAGTGGTCATGTTTGCTGTTACAAGATCCACATAAAACACAGCCACGCGCAGAGGTTTGTTATTGACTTGCCCAGTAAAGATCGTTGTCAAAAAACGCTTATACCCACTCCCATAGCGATCCACAAGAGGGTCTAAAACATGCATGTCATCTATCATTGTCTGCACGCCCGCGTCTAAATCCTTGACACCGTTCCTACAGACCTATAAAATCCTATAAAACTTTGTAAAATCCTACAAAGCTAGGATTTCTGCTGTATTCTTGTTTCATCCATGCCCGCCTCACACCTTTGGTTTTGCTGTGTCAAGCTTTCCGCATGTCCGCAAGCGTTAATTCGGCAGGAACTCTGCCTACTAAAGGCAGTGCCTATTTTAGCAAAAATTGGAGCTTTTGTGGCAAAAACAATCATACAAAAAATTTATATAATTTTATAGAATTTTATAGAATTTATGTTACTGCTTTGAACTCCCACCAAAGCACACGCCCATAAGCACTAACAAAGCCCCTAAAAACAGCTTAATCTGTTGCACCAATCACCTCCACGCCTCTAAACTTTCTAGATCACTCTTTACTTGTTAAATGCTTGATCAGAAGCTTTTTCAGTTTCTGCCTCCAAAGGCTTACAACGCTTGGATTTATAACAGCGAGTCTGAAACTTCTCTAACAAGGTAGGGGTGATTTGCTTTGCTAGAAATAGCCCCCCATCTCTTTGGCGGCTGTAATAGAGATTAGAACCTGCTTTTTTGATGGTAACAGGCTTGATTTTAGCCATGTCCTTAAGAAAGCTGGCATCCACACATTGAGAAATCCCATCAGCGTTTGTCTCATACACTTCATCGTAGCGGTATTGCTCTAAAAAGAAACGCCCCTTTTGCATTGAGAATACAAAACGCTTATAGGCTACATTGGGGAAAAGCCCCCGCTCCATGTCTTTTGCCCAGCAGTCTTGTTGGCGCAGGGTAAAAATAAGGTGTTGGTTTTTAAAAGACACTTGCGCGCTGGAGGACACAAAACCAGCGGGCTCCTCATCTTCAATTTGCACACAAGAACCCTGATGCCACACCAAATCCTTGAGCACGCTAAAACACACGGTTCTAATCCCATTGCTAGCCTCTTCAGCAATAGCTGATCCCCACATCACAAACACACGCATGCTTGGCTTTTTTATCTCAAATATTTGGGTATTGTAGTTATGCCACCACCCACGAACATCCCCCCCAGAGTCCGCCTCAAAGAGCGGAGAACCACACCAACAATAGGTTGGATCGAAATCAAACCCCTCCCTACACCTGCAATCTTTGCGCCGCTTCATATCCAAGACATGCAGAAAATCCTGTGTCTGTTGCTCAAGCGCGCGCTCAAATAGAGCCATATTTGAGCCATAGCAAAGACCCACCCACACGCACAGAAACGCAAGAAACTTTGCCATTTAATCACTCCTGCTTTTATCTGTCTTGACAATACCCCTTATTTTGGCAACGATCTAGCAAGTTTTCTATGATATTGCGATCCATTGCATTCATAAAAATTTGTTTGCCATCTCTTTTTTGGCGATAAATGGGATCCATAGGGTAATCTTCCTTTGTGTCAAGTTGCCCATTAATGGCTTTTAGGAGGTAGCGACCTCCATGTGGCTTAAAACTCAAAGTGCTTCTATAGGTGGATATACTGCGCTCACATTCATAGTTATCCTCTCTGATATGCAAGAGAAAGGCATCCTTTTTAAACTCCATGTTGATTTCAGATAGGGGAGACTCTGGATTTAACAACAAGCAAGAGCCATCATACCACTTAGCTCCCCTGCTAAATCCAAAACACATAAAACTTAAGCTCGGATCATCGTCTGTGCTATACTCCGGTCTATAACCACGCACCACAGCCCCGCAATAAGTGATCCCACCCACCACGGCTTTATTATTCTCAAGCACATATTGCACATGCTCTGCATCACCCTTAAGTTTGCCCGCAAAATTGCTTGCTTGGTTAAGCACATAGTCCGAGTGGTAATGTGGATTGGGATCACAACTCACCCCCCACGCCACATTAGCTAGAAAGCACAAAAGCCCTAAAAATAATGTGATTTGTCCCATTTGCCACCCCAACCCCCCCTATTTACTTTAATTTCTACAAATGCGCAACGATCACTTCTCCAAACTCTGAGCTAGACACCTCGCTAGCCCCCTCCATCAAGCGCGCAAAATCGTAAGTTACTTTTTTGCTCTCAATCGCCTTTTGCATGCCTTTGACAACCAAATCCGCTGCTTCTACCCAGCCCATGTGGCGCAACATCATCTCTGCGCTGAGGATAATAGAACCCGGATTGACCTTATTTTGCCCTGCGTATTTGGGGGCTGTGCCGTGCGTGGCTTCAAAGAGCGCGACACTATCATTCATATTTGCCCCCGGAGCAATCCCAATCCCCCCCACCATTGCGGCTAGCGCGTCTGAGATATAGTCCCCATTGAGATTCATCGTGGCAATCACATCGTATTCAGCCGGGCGCAACAAGATTTGTTGCAAGAAGGCATCGGCGATCATATCTTTAATGACGATCTCTTTGCCTGTTTTGGGGTTTTTAAGGGTGCACCATGGACCCCCATCTAGCAGTTTTGCCCCAAATTCCCTTTGGGCTAAAGCATAGCCCCACTTCATAAACGCCCCCTCGGTGTATTTCATAATATTGCCCTTATGCACAAAGGTAAGGCTAGCGCGATCGTTGTCAATGGTGTATTCAAGTGCCTTGCGCACAAGCCTTTCAGTCCCCTCTAGGCTAATGGGCTTGATCCCCACACTGCTAGTATTGGGGAAGCGAATTTTTGTCACCTTGAGCTCGTCTTGTAAAAACTTGATGAGCTTTTTAGCCTCTTGGCTATCTTGGTTAAATTCGATCCCAGCATAGATGTCCTCGCTATTTTCACGAAAGATCACCATATCCACTTTTTCAGGGTGTTTCACCGGGCTAGGGCTTGAATACCAACGCACGGGGCGCAAGCACACATAGAGATCCATTTTTTGGCGCAGGGCGACATTGAGCGATCTAAAGCCCTCGCCCACAGGGGTGGTTAGAGGTCCCTTGATAGAAACCTTAAAATGGTTAATTGCCTCAATGGTGTCGGGTAGTAGCCATTGTTCTTCTAAGCTCAAGCCCTCTTTGTCTTTGAATTTGTTGTAGCATTTTTCGCCCACAAAGACTTCATACCACGCGATTTTTTTGGCACCCTTATAGGCTTTTTGCACAGCCGCATCGACCACTTTGCACATCACCGGGGTAATATCCACCCCGATCCCATCGCCCTCAATGAAGGGAATAATGGGATTGCTTGGGACATGCAACTTGCCATTTTCATAGCTGATGGCTTGCCCCTCTTTGGGGGGGGTTAAATACTTGGGGTTGTAAGACATGAACTACTCCTATAAAATTAAGATGGGGCATTTTAGCATAAGGGGTTTAAAATTTTTAGTTAGGCTAACAGAAACAAAGGAGAATTATGGCGCAATCTGAAATCGTTTTGGATTTGGAAGATTTGATGTCTAAGGGTTTTAAAAAAGCCCAAGCGATCATGGCTAAAGCCCCAGTTACGCATTACAATCTCAATGTGTTAGTGGCTGGGGGCACGGGGGTGGGGAAAAGCACGCTTATTAACGCGGTCTTTGGGGAGCAAGTCGCCCCCACAGGACAAGGAGAGCCAGTAACCCAAGAGATCCAACGCTATATTAAAGAGGATTTGAGTATTTATGACACTAAGGGACTTGAGATGAAGGACTTTGAGCGCACCAAAGCCCAGATTCAAGATTTCTTAGACACCAAGAGGGGGGCGGTGCTTGAGGAGCAAATCCACATCGCTTGGCTGTGTATTCAAGAATCAGGACGGCGCGTGCAAGAGGGGGAGCTAGAACTTCATAGCATGCTTAAAATTTGTGCGATCCCTACTATCGTGGTGATCACCAAAGCCCAACAAGATAAGGACGATAAGGGCGAAAAATTTTCTGAGATCGTGCGTGCCAAATTTCAAGTAGATGAGGCGCATTTTGAGCGTGTCAGGGCTCTAGAGATTGAAGATGATGAAGGAGATATTAAAAAGATTAGGGGGATTAAAGAACTCATTGACAAATCACGCGATCTATTAGATGAGGCGCAAAAACTCGCCCTAGAGAGAAAACAACAATACGATTTGCAGATGCAGGCTCAAGCTAAAGAGGCGTTGCGCCAAAAACGCCAAGAGGAAGCCCACAACGCTATTTTGGGCTACACCAGCGCAGCAGCAGCCATTGGGGCGACTCCTATCCCTTTTTCGGACTTTGCCCTGCTCTTACCCACCCAAATTGCGATGATCATTCATATCAGCAAGATTTATGATCTAGAGGTTTCTGAGGAAAATGCCAAAACTTTAGTGGGCACTTTTGCTAGCGTGCTAGGCACGGGTTTAGTGGCGCGTGCGTGTGCGGGGAGCTTGTTAAAATTGATCCCGGGGGTGGGCAGTTTGGCAGGGGGAGCGATCAACGCCGCCTTAGCAGGCTCAGTAACCGGATTAATGGGTAAGGCTTATGTCGCCTATTTAGACGATAATTTTGAAGACCTGAATCGAGCCCTCAAAACCTTGTGCGCTGAGGTGTTTCAAAAATACCTAGAGATCACTAAGGGACTCAAATAGAACCTTGCTTTAATCTTTGGGCGGGTATAATCTAAAACGCACTGATGAAAGGAACACATGTCTATTACACTCATTGATCATACCACCCAACAACGCTATGAATTTGAAACCATCCAAGCCACGCGTGGGGCTGATGGTATAGATTTTTCCAAACTCTACGAACGCACGGGGTTTCTCTCCTATGATCCGGGTTATGCCTCCACTGCCGGGTGCAAATCTACAATTAGTTATATTGACGGACAAAAGGGGGAGCTTTACTACAAAGGTTACCCCCTAGAGGAATTAGTCGCCAAATACCGCTATAGCGATGTGTGTAAGCTTTTGCTGACAGATTCGCTTCCCAAAGATGCCGATGAATCTTTAGAGTTTGAGTTAGAGTTGCGCCATAGGAGTTTTATCCACGAAACTTTGCGCAATATGTTCCACGCTTTCCCCACCAACGCCCACCCAATGGCAAAGCTCAGTAGCGGGGTTTCTATTCTGTCTACTTTCTACTCCGATCATGGGGCTATGAAGAATGAAGAGGACTACCAGACGATGGCTAGGCGCATTGTGGCTAAAATGCCTACCTTAGCCGCTATTTGCTACCGCAATGAGATTGGCGCGCCCTTGATTTACCCTGATATGGCTAGGAGTTACATTGAAAATATCTTGTTTATGTTGCGCGCCTACCCGCATGGTCGACTTAAGCACAGTTTGCACGGTCAAGTGGAAATCACCCCCCTAGAAGTAGAAGCCTTTGATAAGATTTTGACCTTGCATGCCGATCATGGGCAAAACGCCTCAGCCACCACCGTGCGCAATGTCGCTTCTACAGGTGTGCACCCTTATGCAGCCATTAGCGCGGGGATTAGCGCGCTATGGGGGCATTTACATGGGGGGGCGAATGAAAAAGTTTTGATTCAGCTAGAAGAAATTGGGGATGTTAAGAATGTAGACAAATACATCGCCCGCGTGAAAGATAAAAACGACCCTTTTAAACTCATGGGCTTTGGGCATCGCGTCTATAAGAGTTACGATCCGCGCGCGCGTATTCTTAAAAAGCTCAAGGACGATTTGCAAGCAAAGGGCATTAAGATGGACCCCCATCTAGATGAGATCGCCGCCAAAGTAGAGGAGGTGGCGCTCAAAGATGAATATTTTGTGGCGCGCAATCTCTACCCCAATGTAGATTTTTACTCCGGCACGATTTTGCGCGCCTTGAAGATCCCCGTGCGTTTCTTCACTCCGGTATTTGTCATCGGGCGCACGGTGGGCTGGTGCGCGCAACTCTTAGAACATGTGAAAAACACCCAAGCTAGGATCGCACGCCCACGACAGGTTTATGTGGGCAAATAGGGGATTGTTATATGGGGTTGATCTTAGAGCTTGACACGCTTTAGCATCAAACCCTTGCCTCTTTGGGGGGTGTTATTACTCTATAGTCTTGTCTCTTTGCTTGTCTTCCATGCCCCCTTGTGGCGCTATATTCTAGAGCATGAGGGGGGGTGGGGGCTTGTGTGGAGTGTGGCTTTAGCCTATGTTTGTACTACGAACATGTTGCTGGTGTTGCTCTCTTTGTTGGGGAGTTTTTGCATGCAAGCTGTGATGGCGTTGTTGACTTTGGGCAATGCCATCGCTTTTTATTACATTGACACTTACCATGTATTTTTGACTAAGAGCATGATGGGCAATGTCTTGCACACTAACACTAGCGAAATGAGCGCGCTCATCGGGGGGCATTTGTGGCTTTTTGTGGTGCTAGGGCTTATTTTAGCTGGGCTATTTTTCATCTTGCCTGTGGCTAAGACTAGGAGGCGGGCTAAACTGGGCATTTTTTTAGGTTCTGCCTTAGTGTTTTTGCTTTGGAGTTTCACCCACACCAAGCAATGGTTATTTATAGATCACCACGCTAGATACATTGGCGGGCTAGCCCTGCCCTATAGCTACAGCGTAAACGCCTTTAGGGTGTTGTTAGCCTCATGGCATCAAAGCCCCCCCAAAGCATTTAACAATCTCTTTTTTAAAGCCCATAATACGGTCGTGGTGTTAGCCATTGGGGAGAGTGCTAGGCGGGCTAATTATGGCATTTATGGTTATGCTAGGGCTACCACACCCAAATTACAAGCCCGTTTAAACAAGCAAGAAATTTTAGCCCTCAAGGCTACTTCTTGTGCCACCTATACCACTGCCGCTCTTTCTTGCATGCTCACTTGCAAACAGGGTTATGAAAATCTCCCCTCTTTCTTGCACAGACAGGGCATAAAAGTGGTGTGGCTTAGTCTTAATGACGGGCAACCTCCCATGCGTGTAGATTGGCATCCTAGCGAGTATACATGGCAGCATTGGTTGCAAGCTAAGGGGGTAAATCAGCTTGGTTTTGACATGGCTTTAGCGCATGCCCTGCCCTTTGTGGTGCAACAATACGCTAAGGACAATCTCTTAGTGATCCTGCACCTCAAGGGTTCACACGGACCCCTATATGTGGACAAAGTGCCCCAAGATTTTGCCCCCTTTAAGCCCCTTTGCACCCATAGCGAGCCTAGTGCCTGCAGTGTGGAGAGTTTGGTGAATGCCTATGATAACACCATTGTCTATAACGACATGGTGCTAGATAATATCATTGACACATTGCAACACACCCAAAACCCCGCGCTATTGCTCTACATGAGCGACCATGGCGAGAGTTTGGGCGAACATGGGCTATATTTGCATGGCACACCCTATTTGATCGCCCCAGATGTGCAAAAGCAAGTCCCCTTCATTGTCTATGCTAACCCGGCATTCAAAGCCACCCACCGCTTCAAACCCCTCTTGCAAAACTACGATCAACGCGTGATCTTTTCTAGCATTCTGGGGGCGTTTGGGGTGGTAGGGACTAGTAATGCCTACAACCCCCACTGGGATATTTTCCAATGAAAACTTTCAAAGCCCTTTATGCGCAAAGTTTCCCTAGATGCCTCCCCCTTAAGACTCTTATGCTTTTCATCGCGCTTTTCTTAGTCGGGGCGATCATCCCCTTTCCTAAGATCGCCAAACAACCCCAAGTCCCTTTAGTGTTTAACGCTACTGAACATTATGCCCGTTTTGTGCCCACCATCGCCTCTTTTGCCCTACCTTTGATCAAGCGCGATCCTATCGGCTTGATCCAAATTATCCATGTGAGTATCGCTACAACCATCGCCACGCACGCGCTCAAATGGGGGCTAAATAATGTGGTGCTTTTTGGTAGGCGTTTGGGTGAGCGCCCCAATGGGAGCAACAAGAACATGCCCAGCGGACATTCTTCTATGATCGCCTGTGCTTTGGGCTTTCTGGTGCGCCGTTATGGCTGGGTGTGGCTGATCTTCTTGCCCCTAGCCTTTTTGACAATGGGCGCGCGTATCTATTATAACGCGCACACTATGGGCGCGCTCATTGCCGGGTTTAGTGTGGGCATGCTGTGCGCGCTGTGTTTGGCTAGCCATCTTAAGACTTAGGCTTGTGGTAAATTTCTGGGTGCGTGCTTTTAAAACGCCGATGAAACCATAGCCAGCTTTCCGGGTGGGCTTTGATGATCTCTTCGCTCAAGCTAGCCTGCTCTTGGGTGGCTTGTAAAATATCGCTTTGTGCGTCCTTAGTGTTTTGGGCGCGAATGGGGGGGTAGTAGGTGGCAGTGTAGTGGCTATAATCCTCATTGAAGTCCACGATCACGGGCAAAATGGCGATGTTATAGCGGCGCGATAAAATGGAGGCGATCGTGGTGTGTGTAGCCCTGTGCCCCAAAAACTCCACCTCAACTCCCTCTTTGGGCGAGATATTTTGATCCACCAAAATCCCCACTAGCCCCTTGCCCCGGTTGTAAATTTTCAAGAGTTCTTTAAACGCCCCCATTTTGTCAATAAAGCGCACCCCAAAGGCTTCGCGCCTTTTGATGAGCATGGCGTTTACAGGGGCGAATTTAGTGAGTCGCCCCAAAGACCCCCTTTCTTGATCGCTATGGTATTGGGCTAAAGAAGTCCCAATGGCTTCCCAATACCCAAAGTGCATCCCCATTACTACCGCTTGCCCATCTTTTTCCAACACTTCTAGCACATGGTGGCGATCCACCAATGTAAAACACGCATCATACTCTGCTTTAGGCAGAAACACCACCCGCATACTCTCTAGCACGATGAAAGCCAAATTGTCATACCCGCGCCTGATGATCGCCTCTTTGCGCGCGCGATCCATCTCTGGGAAGACAAAATCCAAATTCGCCCGTGCGTCCCAATAGCGCCGCCGATCCAATTTAGACATCACAAAGCCCAACGCGCGCACACATGCCACAAAACCCCCATGGGGCATTTTAGCCAAGCCCCACCCTAGCGCGTTAGCACTCCACTCTAACAATTTGGCACAAAACACCCCCCACTCTCTACGCACACTCATTTAGCCTCTTTTAACACTTGCAAAATGGCTTGCGCCACTTGTTTAGGGGGGATTTTTTGGATAGAAAAATCCTCTTTGGAATAATTAGCCCCCACACCGCCCCCTAAAGCGGCATGGGCGCGCCCCTCTAGGGCAAAACGCCTCTTGGGGGTATTGCCATACAGGGTTACAGAGGGCACTTTAAGCGCCCAAGCTAAATGCACGATCCCCGTATCCCCCCCCACGACCACGCTCACAAGCGAGATCAAACGCTTCACTTCTGCTAAATCCAGGGAGGGCAATAAGATGGCGGGCACATAAGCTAGGAGTTGCTCATAGAGTTCTGTAGCGCGATCCAAATGCGCATGCCACAAGAGCGCGATAGCTACCCCGCTGTGTTGGAGCAACGCCCCCACCTGCGCGAAACTCTGCCATGGATACATCTTATTGGGCATGGAAGCTTCTAGCACAAAGAGGACATGGGGGCGTGTGGGAGGCAAGAGCACCTCTAACTTAGGACAAGCAGGCAGATAAAAGGCGCGTTGGCGCGATTCTAGCACCCCCTCCAAGGCACATGGGCTAAGTATATTAAACCCACGCTCTAGCACGGCTTGGTTGCGCTTGAGAATATGCGCGCTGTAGGGTATGGACACCTTGTGGGTGTAAAATAGGCTAGCTAGGCGTCTCTAATAGAGAAGAGATCAAAGCCCACAAAAGCTTTTTTAGACAAAAACGCCCCAAATAGGGCGGATTTTAACAAACCCTGCATGTCAATGAGGACATCAAAGCTTGGCACAGAGTCTTGCAAATCGCGATAGAAACGCCAAATTTTAACCGGATTTTTGGAGCGCAAAATCTGTTTGTAGGGGATAATATGGAGGGTGTCGATGCAGGGGGAGTGCTCTAAAATGGGGGAAAATAGGGTATCTACAAACCAATGGATTTGGGCTTGGGGGTAGTGCTCTTTGAGAAAGGGCAAAAAGACCGCGCTTACAATGATGTCCCCCATAGCCGAAAAGCGGATAATAGCGACATTCATAAAAATTCAATGTCCAAGGCGATCGGGGTGTTCAACTTGGGGATCATCTCTTGGCATAAATAGAGTTCTTTGGCACTTTTAATAAGGAGGGTTTTACCTTTGAGGGTGTAGACAATGTCTTTAGGCACGCGTGTGGTGCAGAGCGCTTCGGCTAGCCCTAAAATGAAACTTAGCCATTGCAAGGTGAGGATAGGGGGCATGATCGTGCTAATGTGGGCGATATTGCTGTCTTTGGGGATTTTTTTCTGGCTAAATTGCACCAGCAAGCAGATAATAGCGCGATCTTGGTGGGAAAACCCATAGCTCAACGCGTTGAGAGCCAAATACGCCGCGTGCTTGTGCGCGCCATAGAAATTGAGCACCTTGCCAATTCCAGAGAGTTGTCCGGCGATTTTGAGGTGGTAGAGATATTCTGTAGAGATACGATGCAAGGGGGATAGCACCTCAAAGAGTTTAACACACACCCGCTTGACTTCTTGGCTGTGCTGGGCGTGGGGCAAAAAGCGATCCAATAAGGAGAGAATAGAGGGGTTGATCCCCTTAGGGAAGCTGTGTTTGTGGTTTCTTAGCATGTCGCTCAAAAACACCCCCTCACGCACCCCCACCCCGCTTGCTACAATTTTCTGCGGGTTAAGGCGTTTTAACAACGCCCAAAGAATCAACGCCCCACCCCGGATACTATCTTGGCGATCAGCGCTCACACCCAACACCTCTAGGCGCGCTTGCGAGCTTTGTGCGATGTCGTAGATGAAATCTATATGATCTCCTACCCCCATCTCATAGCCATGCACCACCTCAATGGGATAGTTATTGCGTTGTATGGCTAGCTTGGCAATGGCGCGAATCGTCCCTCCCACCCCAAAGACTTGCACGCTTTGGTAATGCGCGGGGATTTTGACCAATTCTTTGGCGATGAAATCTAGCGCGCTTTGCAAGGGGGCATCTTTGTCAAAAAAGAGTTCTTTAAGGCGGATTGTGCCCAAGTCTAAAGAGAGCAAATCGGCGATCTTGCCCTCTTTAATCAGGGCGCATTCCGTGCTCCCCCCCCCAATATCAATGGTGATGCCCTCCCTATGGTGTAATAAATTCGCGCACGCCACGCCCCCATAAAAGGCTTCTTTGATCCCATCAATGACGCGCACGCGCAACCCGCATTCTTTGCGCACTAGCGCGACAAATTCTTGGGCGTTGGGCGCATCGCGCACCGCGCTTGTAGCCACGCAGAGCAATTTCTTACTCTTGTATTTTTGCGCGATCTCTTTAAATTCACTAAGCGCTTTGATCGCGCGCTTGATAGGGGCTTTTTGCAAAATGCCTCCGTGCTCGTAAGTCCCTTGAGAAATGCGCACCTTGGATTTGAGTTCGTAAAGCAAATAAAACCCAAACTGGCTTGTTTTTTTGAAGATCGCCATGCGCATGGAATTAGAACCTATGTCAATGACGGCGGTAATTTTTGCCATTAGCGATCATAGCCTTGCAGGATCTGGTATTTATCTTGGAGCTCTTCTGGGCTTTCGGTGTTATTGGGGTCTAGCACAATGGCATCCACAGGGCACACACTCACACAGCTAGGCTCATCGCTATAGCCCACACATTCGGTGCAACGATCGGGATCGATGCTATAGATGGGATCGTTTTCATCAATGGCTTCTGTAGGGCACTCTTCACGGCATGCATCACAGGCAATACACTCTTGGCTGACTAAAAGAGACACGCTAATTTTCCTTTATTTGAGATGTAAGGGGTTCATCATAGCAAAGCAAACTTAAAAACAAGACCACAAAAACAACTTGACAAAGTTTGTAAAATTTGTGTATAATGATTTCTTTCTTATTCCAGATTAGCTCAGCGGTAGAGTAGGCGGCTGTTAACCGCTTGGTCGTAGGTTCGAATCCTACATCTGGAGCCAGTTTCACATTTGCTTATTTTTTGTTTTTTTGTGGCGCGGTTTACTTCAATAATGCGCTTTTAGCCGATCTAGGGTTGTGCGGATTGGTAAGCGTTGGGGTGGAACACTCTTAGCTTACCTATTCGTATAAAAAAATGCAGCAAGGAGTTTTTATGGCCTTTGGGATTAAAGCAAAAAGTTTAGCACTCTCGGCACTAATGGCGATGGGTGTTGCGCAGGTGGCACAAGCAGAGAAGAATGGGTTTTTCATCGGACTAGGCTACCAACAAGGTAAGGGCGGGCAGGGAGGCTATAAATCCGCCCTCACAAGTGGTTTCCCCCTTTATGGTATGGATGTGGAATTAGGGGGCGTGGGCTTTGTTAACAAATGGTTTGGCGGGCAGGTTTATGGCTTCTTTGATTGGAACAATAGCCATATCATGGGACCCACTGCTCGCGACAAGTGGAATGTCTACACCTATGGCGGGGCGGCAGACGCGATCGTGAATGTGATCGCCACCGATCCCTTCGCCTTTGGTTTGGTAGGGGGTATTCAGTTGGCGGGTAACACTTGGAATTTTAATACTTTCCAGCACACCGCCTTCCAATTCCTCTTTAATGTGGGCGGTCGAATCCGCATTATGGAGCACTCTGCGATCCAAGCTGGAATCAAGTTCCCCATGATCCCTCAAAAACTCGCTCCCGGGTTCACAGATATGAGACGCTATGTGTGGTATGTCAACTATGTCCACACCTTCTAGGTAAGACTTGAAAGGGGTTTAAAGCCCCTACCACTTCCAACCCCCGCCTAGTTTCACCGCTAGGTAGTTGGGGGGTTTTGACCCCCATTGAAAGCACTAACTTATAGCCCTGATCGCACAGAACTATCCAAATGATCCCCTGCCTGCCATCTAGCTATTTTGCCCAGCATTAAAGTTTTATTAGAAGTGAGATCAAATCCCAAGCTAAGCTCAACCATTTCCAGTGATAACCCAAGCCCATGCGCGCTTGCGGGTTAACACGCAGATCATAGCCATCGCCATAACGGATTTTGGGTGCGTTGGGGTATTTGCCCACAAAGCCCACGCTAAAGCCCTTGATTTGGTTGTAACGCGGATCTAAGAGCGCGCTAGCCCCTGCAAAGCCACTTGCAAAAATCCCCACCCCAGCAGTGCCAATACCCCCCTGATCTTAGTTTTAAGGTGGATCTGCACCACTAAGCCGTTTGTTGGTGTTGTATTGGGCTTGGTGTGGGTGTGTAACCAATAGGCTGTCTTGGGCGTTTTGGTTATTCTCCTCTAGCTCGGTCGTGGTGTTATAGGTCTTGATGGAGGAGCTTATCGCTAAGATTGATGATCAACCTCCTCTGTGTGGAGGGCATTCATCAAGGCATTAGGCAAGGCTTTGGAGCAGTGCTTCAAACGCCCCTTGAAAAGCTTTAAGCCCCTGATCTAAAAGAGGGGAGTTTTTTAAATTTAGCCCTAAGTCTTGCAGAATGGTTTTAGTGTGTTTGGAGGGAGTGAAGGGGGTGCTGGGGTGTTTATGATAGGCTTCAAGCGCATCTAGGGGGGCGGTGATCACGCTGTGCTCTAGTTTGAGGGCTTGTAGGTAGTAGTCTTTGGGCAGATTGGGGTCTTTAACCCCTGTGCTGGCAAAGAGAGGATAAACATTATCGTAACTGCAAGCGCGCACCCACTCACGACATTTTAGGGCGTTAATAATACCCATTTGGTTGCGTAGATAGGCTTGTGTGCCTGCAGAAAGTCTTGACTCTTGCTGTAATAGCTGGTTTACTAAAGTGTCCACCCGCGAGACGAAAATACTCACCACGCCCATAGGCGCACTTTTAAGCGCGCTGACGCAACGATGAGCCTGATCGGGCTCAAAAACCAAGGTCGCGTTCAAGGGCATGTCTTTACTTTTGGCTAAATGCTCCATCACCTCTAAGCCTACCTGTGTAGCTGGAATTTTGATCATCACATTGGGCATGTTAATGCGATCAAACAAGGCGCGTGCCTCTGCTACACTTGCCCCCACATCCTCGGCTAAAAAAGGGTCGATCTCTAAACTAATGTAGCCTGTGGCTTTATTTTGTTCCCAAAGGGGCAATAAAAGCTGGGCGCACCTCTTAATGTCCGTGATCACCAAATGTTCGTAAATGTCCTTAACCCCCATTTTTGCGCCCTTGAGTTTGGCGATCTGCTCTGTATACGCCCCAGATTTGATCGCTTGGGCAAAAAGAGTAGGGTTAGAAGTCGCTCCTGCGATCTGTCCTTGATCTAAGAGTGTGCGGAACTCTCCCTCTAAAAAATCCCTTTCAATAAAATCGCACCACAGGTAAAAATCTTGCATGTTAATCCTTGTTGAAAAATTGGCGCACGATGGTGCGATCATCAAAGGGCAAATGCGCATCCCCTATAATCTGCACGCATTCATCTCCCTTACCCAAAATGAGCAACACCTCATCGCTTTGTAGCTCGCCTAGGGCTAATTCGATGGCTTTTTTGCGATCGGGTTGCACCACCACGCGCGCGCGCAATTCTGGGGCGACCCCTTTTAGAATATCCTCAATAATAGCTAGAGGCTCTTCAGTGCGTGGATTATCTGAGGTGATGTAAGTTTTAAGCGCATAAGTGCTAGCCACCTGCCCCATCAGCGCTCGTTTGCTTTTGTCTCTATCTCCTCCTGCGCCAAAGACTACCTTAATCTTTTGCGCCTTAAAGCTGTTGAAAATCTGCACAAATCCATCGGCAGTATGGGCAAAATCCACCACCACTAGGGGGTGTTGGTGCACCACCTCCATACGCCCCTCCACCCCGGGAAAATCAGAGAGTAGGGGGCAAAGACTCTCTAGGGGCTTTTGAGTAAGCATGCGCACGCACAGCAACGCCCCCAAGAGGTTATAAAGATTGTGCAAGCCCATAAGGGGGGCATGCACGATTCCCATCTCTACAGCACTATTAGGGTTGCGCCGTGATCTAGGATCGGCGCGAAATTCTATATGCGCGCTCAAATTAGGTTGCAAACTATAGGCATTCACGCTCAAATGGCTCTTACGCTCACAAGCATAGCCATGGGCATTTGTTGGGTCAAAGCGCACATGGGGGTCGTCTAAATTGATAATTTTCAAACTCTCATCGCTTAAAAACTGGTTTTTGATCGCGCGGTAGGTTTCTATATCTCCATGATAATCCAAGTGATCGCTGGTGATATTGGTATGCACTTTGGCAGCAAACTCCAAACCTAAAATGCGTTCTTGAGCGATCGCATGCGAGCTTACCTCCATAATAAAATAGCGCGCCCCCTCTGCGCTAGCGCGCTCAATATCGCTGTAAAGTTCTAATAAAGAGGGCGTGGTGAGTCCCTTGGGCCTAACCTGTGTGCCCTTAATAAAAAACCCCCTTGTGCCCAGCAGGGCGCAAGAATGCCCCAAAGCGTGGAGCGCATGGGTGATGAGCGCGGCGGTGGTGGTCTTGCCATTGGTGCCAGTGATGCCAATGAGGGGGATTTTCACATTAAAATAACGCCCCAATTCTTGTGCCTCCAAACAGGGCGTATTGAGGGGGATAAAGCGCGCATTAGTGGGGGTTTTGACTAACAAAGTCCCGGGTTGTATCTCTCGCGTGTCATCGCTTAGGGCTTCAAAGATCTGATCATTAAAATCCACGCGCTTAGGAACAACCATGCTTGCCCTCTCTTTGTGCCTTTTCTAAACGCAATGCCTTTTGTAACAACGCCATCACGCGCGGGTCATACCAAAGCAATTCGCGCATGTTTTCAATGTAAGCGATGGACATGTCATAAAATTGGTGATCGACCAAGTTTTCTAAAAACTCGTAAAAGTCCTCTTTGCGCTCAAAGATGACTTTGGTGCTAAACATCAAATTCTCAAAGACTTCTTTAAAATCCTTGCCCGCGCACATCGCCTTGAAATCGGCGTATAAAATCCCATCCAAACTCTCGGCTTTGAGCTGGTTTTCATGCCCAAAGGCTTGCGCCATCTTGCTCAAACTCTCATCAAAGGAGTTAATGAGTTCTAAAATTTGCCCCTGAATGCTGGCTTTGTAGCGCCTAGGCTGGGAGTGTAAGAGGTTTTGGTAAAGCTCATAAAAACTATGCGCCTCTTTGGGGAAGTCTAGGGCGATGTCGCTAAGCAGCAAGCCAATTTTGGCATGCGCATCTAAGGGGTCTAAAAAGAGGGCTTGGGAGCACAAAAACAAGGCTCTAAAATACTGCTTTTGCAAAAAGGCTTTATAGCCCTGCGTGAGCAAGGATCGCTTTTTAGGGTCGTTATTCAAGGGTTACCTTAAGAGAAAAGTTCTTGATACTGCTCTTTGGACACATGCACCACCTGCATATCCGGGTGAATCTCCTCTTGCAAACAGCGTTCAATCCCAAATTTGAGCGTGTTAGAGCTAGCCGCACAGCCCTTACACGCCCCCACTAAGGACACATACACCTTAGCGTCCTTGATCCCAAGTAAGACCACATCGCCCCCATCTCTTAAGAGCATTGGGCGCACTTTTTCTAAGGCTTTTTCTACGGGTTTTTGCAATTCTTGATCGCTAAAGATCATGGTTACTCCTTAAAGACTTTGCATTATAGCCATTTTTCACGCGTTTAAGCTAGCCCATGCTAGAATAAATCGCAAATGTAAGGTTAATTATGGCGTTGCTAGGGCAACATTTTTTGCACGATGCCTATTATTTAGATCAGATCTTACAATCCATCCCCTGTGAGCACTTTAGCAATGGAGTGCAGATGGTAGAGATAGGGGTTGGCTTGGGAGATCTCAGTGCTAGGCTTTTAGATAGGCTGGGCTCTAAGACTTTGATCGCCTATGAGGTGGATAAGGCGTTAGCCATAGGGCTAAAAAATAGGCTCACCCCTGCATCTTGGGGGCGTTTGGCGTTGGTGGTGGGCGATGTGATGGAACGCAAAGGGGTTGGAAATGGCACATACGATGTCTTGGCACACACGGGGCTTAGATTGCCCCGTATGGGCTTTTTGTGCGACAAACCCTATTTTTTGGTTTCTAACTTGCCCTACTACATCGCCACGCCCATCATCGCCCACGCGCTCAAAGATAGTCTTTGTGTGGGGTTGGTGGTGATGACTCAACTAGAAGTGGGTTTGAAATTTTGCGCCCATGTGGGGAGCGGGGATTATGGCGCGCTCAGCGTGCTAGCCACGCTTACATGCGCTAGGCGCGCGCTGTGTTTTGAAGTGCCCAAAGAGGCGTTTAATCCGCCCCCCAAAGTGCGCTCCAGTGTGATCGCCTTGATCAAACACCCCTTGCAATCTAGCCCCCCCTCTTTAGATGTTGCAGACTTAGAAAAGTTGCTCAAATGCGCTTTTAAAGCCAACCGCAAGACTTTAAGCAATAATCTAAAAGGACTTTGCGCGCCCAGCTGGCTACAAGAGTTTCTAACTAAGCGTGGGTTCAAACCCCAAGCGCGCCCGCATGAATTGAGCCCCACAGCCTACCTGGACCTAGCGTGCGATCTTGCCCAACAATCTAATTTAGGAGAATACTATGGATCAACCCATTGACGATCAAAACCAACCCACCCCCCCC
>NZ_QXQR01000011.1:0-42575 GCF_003660355.1 Helicobacter sp. L8 | reverse complement strand
GGAATACAGCAAATATTGGGAAAGGTTGGCTGTGCGCTTAGATAACCGCTTCTTTTTGATGTGGCTAGCCCCAGTGGTGGCGAGTTGTTTCTCTCTGGATGTGCACATGGGGGGGTCTTTGATGCGCCATGTGCTCAAAGTCGCCTTCTATGGCTTCTTACTTTTTTACCTATTTTATTTTTTAGTGAATCCCATTAAACACAAAGGTCTAGTTCAGGGGTTGAAAACCACAATGCTCGTTTTCAGTCTTTCCTTTGCTTTTATCGACTTCTTTACCTCCTATTACTTTAGCATGGGTTTTAACCAAGCACTAGTAGACACCATTTTAGCCACTAATGCAGAAGAAAGCTATGCCTTCTTTGTGGGCATGGTCATGCCCCATTGGGGAATTATAGGGGCGTGTTTGCTTTTTTGTTGGGTATTTTTATACACAGTGCGCATACAAGTACAACTTAGCTACTACCAATCTAGCCTCATTCTTGCGCTTCTGCTAAGCGGTATTGCTTTGCACTCCATCCGCACAGGTTGGAATTTACAACAGGGGGTAAAAGGGTATTTTGTTAATCTTATCATTGCAACGCACACCACTCCCATCATCAAAGAAATGAACACGCTTTATAATGCCTTTCAAGATCGCCACCAAGTCCAACGCATTTATAAAAGTTTCAAACAACCTTATCCAAAAGGGTATACAAAGCTCGAATCTAACAGCGTGCCTAATGTAGTCCTTATCATCGGAGAAAGCGCGTCTAGGAATTTTATGGGAGTTTATGGCTATAGTGTGCCTGACACGCCCTTTTTTAGTGGCTTAGTAGAGAGAGAGAGAGAGAGAGAGAGAGAGAGAGAGAGATCACAAAATTTATTTGTCTTTGATGATGTGATCTCAGCTTTTGCAAGCACCATGGCCGTTTTTCAAGTTTTGTTAAATTATAGCGATCATGAAAACCGCACTGAACCTTGGTATAAACAGAAGAATTTAGGCGATATTTTTAAACTTGCTGGCTATAAAACCTTTTGGTTGGATAATCAAGAAGAATCAGGCTCCAGCAATGCCTATAGTCTCATTGCCCGCCGCTTTGATCGCCATGTCTACACCCAAATTTCTTTTAAAAAACTTTACGATTTAGCTTTAGTAAGCACCTTTAATACCCAGATCAAACCCCAATTAGGGACTCAAAATTTTATTCTCTTCCATCTCATCGGTAGCCATGTGCTCTATCAAAACCGCTTCCCCAAAGCTTACGCCAAGTTCACCCCGGCAGATATTCCTTACCAAGGTTTGCACATCAAAGATGAGAAAGACAAACAGATCGTCGCGGATTATGTCAATTCACTTTACTACACCGATCATGTTTTAGAAGAAATCTTTAAACTCTTTGAAGACAAGGACGCGTTAATTATCTATCTCTCTGATCATGCCCAAGATATTTTTGAGAGTGCTTCTACTTATGGGCATAAATGCTCTGCCTATGGTGTAGAAATCCCCTTTGTGATCTATGTTACTAACACTTTCAAACAAAAACACCCCCAAAAAGTGCAACAACTTGCCCAAGCGGTGCACAAGCCCTTTATGAGCGATGATCTGATTCACACCCTTTTACCCTTAGTGGGAATTCACACAAAGGATAATATTGAGAGCAAGGATTTATTGAGCCCGCAATTTGACACCCACAGAAAAAGAGTGTATTGCGCAAATAAGTTTTATGAAAAAACACCCTAAGATATGCCACTCATAGGGCGGGAAAACTTTAGCCCCGCTGTAGTGGATTATTTGCTAGAGTTTAAGGGGGGTAGTAAGAAAATCGCCATTGAGCTTTTAGAAGAGCAAAAAGCCCTAGAATGGGGCTTTAAGCACCCTGCAGATGTGCGCCGCACCATTGATAAAAGCGAGATACTCCATGTGCTAGAGCGGCACGGAGAGAATGGGACAATCAAACGCGCAAGAGAACAGCCCGCTGTAACTATAGAGGACATCGCCAAATACCCCCAATACGCCGATGAAGCCGATGTAAAAGTATTGGGCAACAACCACGCAGGGGAAGTGATCATTAGTGGGAAACAAATTGATGGGCATTATGTGGTGGTGGAGCAAATCCGTAAGGGACAAAATGAATTAGCTTTTAAAACGATGTATTTTGAGCGGGGAGACTTACGCAGTAATCCTGCCTTTGATTCGGCAATGCTACAAGAGCACCCCAAGCACCCTAGTTATGAGCTAGGACTTGGGCAAACGACCGATACAAAGGTTCCACAATCTCAAAACATACTCCTTGCCACTGCTAGGGAGCAGGTGCGCGTAGCGCATTGTCTGCTTAATGTCGCGGTGGTTGAGCAATTTAGAAATAATGTGTATAGGTGTGCCTTGGATGGCTAAATGACTCGCAAAAGTGTGGCGCAAAGTATGCACCACCACTTTAAGAGGTCTTGGAGGTGTGGGCGTGTTGAATAAAGAAGCAAAAAGTTTAGAAAGCTTTGTTTGCACGCGAGAAAAAGCCCCCGCCCTAAAAATCCCCTCTTGATTCTCCAATCTCTCTAAATGTCTTTGTAACAATTCTACACACTCCCCACTCAAAAAGCCCATATACACACTATTACTCTTAAAATCCTTGAGGCGCACACTTTGGGCATTTAGATCAATGTCAATTTTCTTAATCGCGCACACCCCATGCGCGCGCGCCCCCGTGCTCAAAGACAAAGCCACAAATAACTCTAACTCCCAATCCCCTCTAATGGCCTCTTTCAAGCGCGTAATCTCCTCTACACTCAAAAAACGCTCTCTTTTATCATCAATCTTAGGAGGCGCGACATTCTCCATCACCTCCAGTCTATCTATTCCAAAATGACTCTTCGCTAGTTTCAGCCCCGCTTTGAGCAACATATACAAAAACGCCCTAAAACGCGCACTCTTGCCATGAAATTCTTGCAAAAAGGACTCTATCATCAAGGCGGTGAGATGATTAAGAGGGACATCCCCAAGTCGTGCCACAATCTGGGCGCAATAGTACGCATATGCGTGGAGTGTCTTAGGGCGCACCTGTTGGGATTTAGCAGAGAGAAAAACAGGATAGACCTGTGCCAAAGTAGCAGAACTTTGTTGCTTAATGTGTTTTCAACCCATCAATGTTTTCAAAAGCCAAAGCTAATGGCTAAGGATTATGCTATCATTACCCAAATCTTTCAAAGGTGTTTAATGTCTGTTAGTAAAACGCTAATTTGGTGCACTTTAGCCTGTGTGGGTGCAGAGGCTTTAGAATTTGGTGAAATGGGGAATACCAGTTTTGGCATGGGTGGGGCTGGGGTTGCTTTAGAAAACTCGGCTTGGGGGCTGTATTACAATCCGGCTTTATTAGACATGGATGCGCGCACCAAGCTAGGTTACAGCTTTGGCATGGGAATTAGTGAGAAAAATATTCTGCCATTAGCTTCTACAGCCCTAGAGAATATGAATTTAAGTAACCTCGATATTTCTAGTCTGTTATCTGGCTCTAGTCTGCGGAATTTTATGAGCGGGAAGAGTGTTAGTATTAGTGCCGCTCAAGGTCCAGCCGCACAAACAGCAGTGCAAGCCGCTAATGCCTTACAAAGTTTTTTGTCGTTGAATGGTGTAAATATGAGTTCCCAAAATGGCATTGTGGTGCAGATTCACCCTAAACTTAAAAAAGTCAAAGGTGGGATTGGGACTTTTGGGGTAGGTATTTTTGCTAGCATCTTTGCTGGAGCAAGTGTAGTAACTGACCCGCGCTATAGGCAGCTCATTGTAGGTCCCATAGGTAATGGTATATACGCTGGTGTAAGTGCAAGCCCAAATAGTCTAACCATCTCTCCAAGTAGCCAAAATGCCTTTATCAATAATTCGCTTCTCTCTCCCTATGCGCAAAATGCCGCCCGTGTGCAAGCCCTAGCCATTGGTTCTCTCCCCATTGGCTACGCTAAAGGGTTTGACTTTAACAAAGCGGGCAAACTCTCTGTAGGGGTAACCTTTAGGTATCTATACACTCTGAGTTACGGCTTTGGTGCTTCTGGAAGTGATTTCATAAATAAAACCGAACAATTATTATCAAACTTTTCTTTTAGTCCGCAGGACATGGTGCGCCAAAGCCACTTTGGTCTAGATTTGGGAACAGCTTATCGCATTAAAGGTTTTGCTGTAGGTTTGGTGGGTAAATACCTCAATGCGCCTAAAATCACCTATGCCCACATACCTAGTATGCGTATTGATCCACAAGTGCGTCTAGGTTTAGGGTATCGTTGGAAGTGGCTCAATTTGGCTATGGATTTTGATCTCACCTCTAATAAAATGCTTATGTTGGATAAGCGTAGCCAAATGATTGGGGGCGGAGTGATGTTTAATTGGAAATGGTTCGCGCTGAAATTGGGCGCGATGGGCAATGTTGCAAAAGAAGGGCTACACCAAGGCGTGATTTTGACTGGCGGAATACGCTTGTTCAAAGTACTAGACATTTCTGTGCAGTCTGGCTTGCAAACAGTCGCTCTAGGTGGCAGTGGAGAGGGTGGTTTGTTAGGCAGTCTATCTCATCTTAAAATTCCTAATTACCTAGCCATGCGTATTGGTGGAGGTTGGGAGTGGTGATTGAGGCTTAAAAACTATCTGCATTTGTCTTAAACTATGTAGAGCGCAGAGCTTATGGCGGGTTATTTGGTCTTTGAAAACCCTATGGAGGCTTTTTAAGCAAAACTTGCTAGCACGCTTAAACCACCACCATAGCATTTTGAAGGTTTTTATCGCTTGCGTCTTTATATAGTAAAGGCGTATCCATATCTGTGTGGTGTTAGAGCACGCTTTTTTTAAGAATCCAGCGTATTCCAAGTGTCTTTTTTAGAGCGCGAAAGTGTATTAATGCGCACCCCAAGTTAGGCAAGAGAGAATAAGCATGCGCGTGCCATCAACCACACTGAAACAAAGTGGTGCATTTGCTCAGAGCGGACATGCAATAGCATAAGGGACGCAGGTGTGGTATTACTAGAAACACTTGTTGTAGAGGGGCACCCACGCTCATGAGTATCTTAGACTAGCTAAAGATATTGATAGATTCTTAGGCATTGACAAGGTTAATAGCACGCCAGAATTGGTTGTCCCAGACTGGGATGAGGCACAAAAAGAGCAGGTACGCGCCTTTTTTGAGAAGAACAAAAAGGAACTCTTAGGTTTTTGCCTCAGTGAGTATTTCATCAAGCACCCTGAGTATATCTTGGGAAATGTGCAAATGCACACTGGTCAAAAAGGTTTAGAGCTCACCAATAAACCCAAAGCTTTTTTAGATTTAAAACAAGCCCTTCCCTCATCTCTACCTTGCCCAAAGACATTTACAAGTATAGAAAAACAGAATATCCCAGAGGGCTAGAAAAACTTGGGTCTGATACGATTGCATTGATACACCCACTCGCCAAGTGTTGAAGCGATCTTGACATCACCACAGCTAGAGCAAGTCTTAGAGCTAGGATAGAATGTGTCCGCTATTTTAATTTCTCGCTCATAATAGTGGACTAGCAAGCACCTTAATGCCGGTATTGATGCCTAGAGTGTGGTTATTGATTATGGGTTTATGAGTGCGCCCAAACTCCTCTTGTGTGGTGTTAATATTAGAGCGATATAAAGAACTTAGAGTTGTGTTGCGTTGCGTGATGGTTGCATCATTGATTTTGCCTCTAAATCTAAATTTCTCTGTTATTTTGATTTTAGGTAAGTTAGGCATTTTAAGGTAGTCATTTTATCTCCCTGAATAGGTTTAATCGTATCATCTCACCCTTATTCGCGCCCACAATAAAGCCGTTATGCTCAATGTTATAAGTCTTGGCTCTCCCCACTCTTTTGACTAACTCCCCATTTTTGATAATCTCCCCAATCCCATTACCTAGCTTTTCAGTAGGTGTAACCCCCTCAAACCCCTTAAAGTCATCGATATGCTTTTCTAAGATTTTAGACAAACCCCACCCTTCAGCCTTAGACTTCTTGCCCTTCACATTTCCCCACACCAAATCAATATAGCCCAACCCCTCCCTATAAAACGCCCCTGCTACTTGCCCGTGTTTCTCTTTTAAAGCTTTTTAACCGCCTCTGCACCTTTGCCCTCAAACTCGGCAAAGTTTTCCTCAAAGGCGGGGTTAGATGGGATGTTAAGCGGGGTTGTGCTAGAGTTGTCTGCGAGTTGGCTAGAAAACGCTTTAGCCTTAAAAGTTTCGGCGAGTATATTTGGGGCTTTCTCGCTCAAATGCAACACTTGCCCCTCATTATCAACGATATTATTAAGCCGATTGAGGGTTTTAAACGAATTGGTGCGGATTGTCCATTCCCCATTATTGGCGCGCGCTACACTTGTTAAATAATAAGTTTTGCCCACATCCTTAACAAAAATCAATGCCCCTTCTTTATCGTGCAGGATCAAATCACTTTGTTCTAGAGCGGGTCTAATGTGGGGCAATAACGCCCCTCTCTCCCTTTGGGCTAGTTTTGCTAAACTCCCCTTAGTGAGTTGGATGGTCTCACCCTTTAACACGGGTTCTAAAGCCTTTTGCGCCTCTTGGCTAAAGTTAGGGATAAAGGGCTCATTTAGGCTTTAGCAGGACTCAAGTTTATAAGAATGCCCGAACAGGATGTCTGACTTGGCATCACCAACACCCCCTCTTTAGGGCTCGATCTTGTATCCCCCACACACCAACTTAGGGGAGGTGGCTATGCCAGTTTAAGGAAATTTGGTGGTATTTTGGATATTTGGGTTACTCCGTATTGCGCTTTCGATCCACTTTGGTGGCACTGGTATCTTGTAGCATGGTTTGGGCTAAAATCTCTGACGCGCCTTGTTGCTTGAAACAAGATACTAAATTTTGCACCAGCACTTCAGCGCGATCGCGCACGCCCAACACGCGCTCTTTAATAAAGCTTTTGCCATCTAAAAGCCCCACAATAGCGCGGATTTCTATTTGCTCACCTAGCAAGCGTGCATGCACGCCTAAGGGCACTTGACACCCCCCACCCAAAGCGCGCACAAAATCGCGCTCTATCCCACAGCACAGCGCGCTGTCAGGGTCATTCAAACTAAAGATTTGATCTAAAATGGGGTGATCAGCGCGCATTTCAATGCCTAGCGCGCCCTGCCCCATGCTAGGGATCATCTCCTCTAAGCCCAAGCGCACTTGGTAAGGTAGCTCGATGCCTAGCCTCTCCACCCCTGCGCACGCCAAGATCACCGCCTCAAAATCCCCCTCTTGCAAGCGTTCTAAACGCCTTTGCACATTCCCGCGCAAACTCAAGGGGTCCAAATCTGCGCGTTGGATTTTAAGCTGCATTGCGCGCCTAAGCGAGGTCGTGCCCACGCGCGCATTTTTAGGCAGGGCTTGCAAGTTAGGGTATTTGTAGCTTAAAAAGCAGTCTTGGGGATTAGCGCGCGCGCTCACACAGGCGAGCACTAGCCCCTCTGGCAAATCTACGGGAACATCTTTGAGCGAATGCACCGCTAAATCGATCTCCCCTTCAAGTAGCAAGATTTCTAATTCTTTGGTGAAAAGCCCCTTACCCCCGATCTTGGCTAGGGGCACATCTAAAATCTTATCCCCCTTAGTTTTCACCACCCTAATTTCACTCTCTAAACCCAAAGATTTCAAAAGCCCTTGCACATGCCTAGCCTGCCAGAGGGCTAGAGCACTCCCCCGACTCCCAATGACAATCTTAGTGCCCATCTTTATCCTTGTCTAACACCTCTACATCAATGATCCCATCGTCTCTTTGGGGGGGTTTTCTAAGCCATGCGATGAGCAAAGCCAAGAGTCCAAAGACATCACAGAGCACCCCGGGTAAAATCAAGAGCAACCCCCCAATGGTGCGCAAAAACACTCCCTCCATGAGTTTCAAAGGATCGCGCGTGCTAAAATCTAGGGCTTTTAAAGACCCCTTGAATAGTGCCACCCCACCCACAAACGCGCTCAACACCACCTCCAAAATAAAGGCAAATAAGCCAAAATCCTGCACGACATTGATGATTAAAATCACCTCAACTACGAGGTAAAACACCCCCAAGACAAGCAAAAAGGGCATTAACTCCGTGCCTCTAAGAGGGTAGATACAATCGCCTCGCGCGCGATTATGCGTTTGCTCAAACCCTGTCTTGTGATGAGCTCAACTTGTCCCTCTAGGGCTTGCTTGCCGATGATGAGCGCATGCGAGCAACCAATGAGCTCAAAATCTGCCATCTTAGCCCCAAAGCGATCGGGGCGATCGTCTAGCAAGACATCAATGCCTGCCCCCTTGAGCTCCTCATAAATCTGCGCGCCCAAAGCCTCCAGCGCGCTATCTTTGGGGTTAGCCACCACCACCACCACCTCAAAGGGCGCGCTCGCCTTGCTCCATACACAGCCCTTTTCATCGCTATTTTGCTCTAAAATCGCGCTCATTAAGCGAGTCACCCCAATGCCATAACAACCCATTTCAAAATATTGCGTTTGCCCCTCTTTGTCTAGGTAAGTTGCCTCCATACTCTTAGAATACTTATTGCCTAGCTTGAAAATATGCCCCACCTCAATACTGCGTTGCGCGCTCAAAGCTCCCTGACATTCTGGACAAGCGTCCTCTGGGCGGGTCTGGGCGATGTCTTGGTAATTGAGATTGGCAAAGCTGGACAAATCCACACCCACGAAATGTTGATCCACTTCATTAGCCCCACAGATCAGACAATCTGCCTCTTGCAAATCTATATCAAAAATCACTTCTATATCAGGCACTAAGTGTTTGATCCCATAAGCCCCGATATAACCCACAGGCAACCCCAATTGCGCGATCTCTTTTGCGCTCATCTCCTCTAATTCTAGGGCATTTTGCTGGGTGCTTCTATTAAAGGCATTCAGGGCTTTGGTCTCCTCTAATTGATCGTCCCCTCTTAAGAAAAACACCACCGGGCGCGCCCCCTCATGCAAGCGGGCTTTTTTGATCACCGCCTTCATCAAAAAGTAGGGGGGCACTTTGAAAAACGCGCTGAGTTTTTCAATGGTGGGGGTGTTGGGGGTGTGAAATTTAGCAAAATGGGCTTTGGGGACATTGTCTGGCTCAACGCGTTTAGCGCGCTTGGCAATCTCTATATTAGCCGCATAAGCGCAATTTTGGCACACAATCACGCTATCCTCCCCGCATTCAGCCAAGACCACAAATTCCTTACTCTTGCTCCCCCCAATTGCCCCGCTATCTGCCTCCACCGCGCGAAAATCCAGACCTAGTTTTGTGAAAATTTCGCTATAGGCTGCATGCATGCGCTCAAACTCTCTATCTAGGCATTCTGTGCTGGCATGGAAACTATAGGCATCTTTCATCACAAATTCGCGCGCGCGCATCAGTCCAAAACGGGGGCGGATCTCATCGCGAAATTTGGTGTGGGTTTGGTAGAGATTTAAAGGGAGTTGCTTATAGCTCTTGACATGGGCTTTGATAATTTGGGTGATCGCTTCTTCATGCGTGGGAGAGAGCACACAAGGGTTATTCTTGCGATCTAAAAAGCTCAAAAGCTCCTTACCGTATTGCTCAAAACGCCCACTCTCCTGCCACAAAGACGCGGGCACGACAAAACCTAGCGTGCACTCCTGTGCGCCATAAGAGTCCATCACTTCTTTAATCAGTGCCCTAATCTTGCTTAACACCTTATGCCCTAAGGGCAAAAAGTGGTAAAGCCCACTCCCCATTTGTTGGAGGTAGCCCCCCTGTAGCATGTAGCGGTGGCTTTTAAGGAGCGCATCTTTGGGAATTTCTTTTGTGGTGGGGGCAAAGAGAGCAGAAAAACGCATTAGAATCCTTCCTCACTAAATTCGCATTTGTAGCGGTTAATAAACAGACTCTCTTTACCTAAATTAAACAGGCTTTTAAGGCATTCGCCTAACATGTCGCCCTCAGGCTTGTGAGCGTTTTTTTTAAGGGTGGCACTAGGGTGGTGTAAGAAGGTGTTAAAAGCATTGTGTAAAATACGCGCCACACTCTGCTCATACTCTTGGGGCAAATAACCCTTTTTGATCGCGCGGTGTAACTCTTTGAGGGCTGCCTCTTTAGCTAAGCCTCTTAAATCCTTGATGAGTGGATCTACCTCTAAACTCTGCAACCATTGGGCAAATTGCACGCTAAATTGCCCCACGATTTGATAGGCATGGCGGGTGTCTTTTTGGCGTTGTTCTAAATTATGCGCCACCACCCCCTGCAAGTCATCCACACTATAAAGCCAAATATGGGGCTGTGTGGGGTTTTCAATATTTCTAGGCACAGCTAAATCAAACCACCAACGCCTAAAATCACAAGGGCGTGCCATCTTAGCCGTGATCACACTAGAGGGCGCGCCCGTAGCACAAAATAAGAAAGCATGGGTGTTGATCCCCTGCTCTAACGCGCTGAAGGGTTGTATCTGCAAATTGGGATCGCCCAAATTTTTAGCAAAGTCCTTAGCGCGCTCTATACTGCGGTTGTAAAGCAACACTTCAAAACCCTTAGCTAGCAAGTGTTTGCACACCAAGCGTCCCATCTCTCCCACACCCACCACCACCGCGCGTTTGTCTACTTTTTCTGTATTTAAAATCTCTAACGCCTGTTTGACTGCCACAGAGGCAATAGAGACTGCTTGAGAGGAGATCGCCGTGGCATTACGCACGCTAGCCGCACATTTGAGCGCGAAATGGGCTAGACGGCTTAAGTGTTTGGCGCACAAGCGCGCTTGCAAACAGAGTTTAAAAGCGTCTTTAAACTGCCCGGTGATCTGGGTTTCGCCCACCACCAAACTATCTAAACTGCTCACCACGCAAAAGACATGGTGGATAGCCTGCTCTTTAGTGTGGGTTTCTAAACTCCCTTGCAGGGTTTTTATATCCACTTGTTTGGCGTGTGCGAGGGCTTTAAGCAGGCAAGAGGCGATCTGATCGGGGGTGCGCGCATAGAGATAAAACTCTACGCGGTTGCAGGTGCAGAGCGCCATGATTTCCTCAACGCCGGGGTGTTCTCTTTTGAAATGGGCTAAAAACTCTAATAACGCTTCTTGTTGAAATGCCAGTTTTTCGCGCGTGTCTAAACTTAAGAGTTTGTGGCTAAAACCTAAGGTGAGATAAGCCGCCTGCACTAAAACTCTCTTTCAATCAAGCTAGAGGCTAGCTTTTCTAGCGCGCTATGCCCCTTGATGGCTTGCAGGGCTAGGTGTGCGTAATGATAAATGTGCTCTAAAACTTGGGGAGCGATGTTGTGATCTTCAAATTGCTGGGCGCACCATGTGAGGGCTTGTTCATCGGCGTTTTTAAAGCAGGCTTGTAGATGGGCTTGGTCTTTGGAGTCTAGGTGTTGGTGCAATAAAATATAGGGCAGAGTGCTCTTGCCCTCTTTAAAATCGCTAAAGGCAGGCTTGCCTAAGACTTCTTTGGGTTGGGTGATGTCTAGTAGATCGTCCATAATCTGAAAAGCGATCCCAAAATTTAGCCCAAAAATGCGGTAAGCCTGTGGGTTGAGCCCAGCCAACATGGCTGCGCCCGCACAACTTGCTACCATTAAGGACGCGCTTTTATCTTGGATAATATCTATATAGCGCGCGGTGTCGGTGTGGAACGCGCTAGAGGCGAGCACATCTTTAATCTCCCCCCTAGAGAGCTCCACCACGCTATGGGCGACTAACTGGGCAATATTAATATCTAATTTGGTGAGCTCCACAAAGGCTTTAGCGTAAAAGACATCGCCTAACATGATGGCGTTTTGGTTGCCAAAGGTGTGGTTAATGGAGTCGTGCGCGCGCCTAGTTTGGGCGTTGTCGATCACATCGTCATGCAGGAGGGACGCGCTTTGAATCATCTCAATGATGGCACAAAAGTCTAAAAGCTGGGGGTGTTTAGGGCAGATGGCTAAGATCAATTTGCTACGCAACATCTTGCCCTGCCCTAGCGCACCAGCCATGTGCTCTATGGGCGCGCTTTGCACTTGGGCTAAAAAGGTTTGGATTCTCTGAGCTACTTGTTCTAACATTAGGGCTGTTCGATCCATTTGAGTTTTTCAGAGGCGCGCACGCGTAGAGTGGCAACCTGTTGGGCGGAGTCGAACTTCTTAAAGCTCAGGGCAAAATAGGGCGGAGTGGGGTCAGTGCCCTCGCTAGTGTGGGATTGGGCAACTTCTTTAAAGAGATCGAGTCTGAAAGTGTCGCGCTGAAAATCTAGATAGAGAATAAACTGGTAGGGAAAGTTATTGCATTTGAGATGCACCACCAAACCGCCATCTTTAAAAAGCGTCCAACGCAAGGAGAGGGGTTTTTTAAATGTGCCTAGTTGCAACTCCCCCCTATACACTTGATCTTTTTTGAGATCGAGCAATTTATCTAGGCTCTTTGCCATAGCTATTTGAGCTAAAACAATCAAAATAGCAAAAAGCCTACTCATGCCCCAAAATATTAGCCATTGAGGTTATCACAATATCAATTTTTTTAGCGCGCACGCGCTCTTCTAAGCTGTGATCTAGCCTATATTGTTTAAGCTGGGTCTCTAATTTCTCTTCTAAGCCCGCCTCTTCTAAAAGCAATGCGCTTAAAGCCTGCAACTCCAAGAGTCGCTCTAATTCAGCCCTCACGGGCTTTTGGCTGGCATGCAAGATCACATCCCCCCACTTCTCAATGGGGTCGCCTTCAAAGATTTCCTCCATTTAGGCTAAAGAAGCCTTCAGCATCCAGATAGCTTTTTGCAAATGCCCCAGCTGTTCATCCGCGTAAGCGACGGTAACCTTGTCATCAGTCTGTCCGGCTAAATCTGAGAGTTGCGCGAAATGCTTTTCTAGGTGTTCATAATCCTTCAGCACCGCCTCAAACACTTCTTTAGAGCTGAAACTATGCCTACTCTCCTCTTTGACATGGGCAACTTTAAGGGCTTCACCTAGAGTTACCACGGGCACATGCCCCAGCTGGGTAACCCGCTCGGCTAAGTCGTCAAAGAGTTCGGCAAACTGTTCGTAAACCTCTTGGGTGAATTTGTGCACGGGGTAAAAATCCGGTCCCTTAACATTCCAATGGAAATTATGCAATTTCACAAACAAAACAAGACTATCAGCTTGGAGTTGTTTGAGTAAGTCAACCACTTTTGCTTTCATGAGGCAAAATCCTTTTTGTGTTTATTCTCTAGCCCTAAGCTAGAGCTCCATTTTAGCGCAAAATACCTAACCGTTTGATAAAAGCTTAAGATGGGGGTCTTAAAGCAAATTGAGCCCCTCTATAATGGAAGGGTGGGTGTAAATCATATTTTTAAGGGTGTTAAAGCCGATATTTTGGTTGATGGCTAGGGTAAATAGATTGATAAGTTCGTAAGAAAGTGTGCAGTGCAAGCTAGCCCCTAAAATATTTTGTTGGGCGTTGTCCTCCACTAGCACTTGCCAATGCCCTATGCTATCCTCTACGATCCTTGTGCCTGCAATGGAGGTGCTAGGCAGAGTTTTCAGTAGCACTTTTTTATCCGAACCCTCCATGTCTTTAGCGCGCATGCCCACATGGCTATAGGGGGTTTCTATGTAAAGCACTTCGGGTAAAACTCCGCGGTTTTTAGTGGTGCGGGATTGATCGCCATAGAGATGCCCAAAAGCGATTCTAAAGTCGTCCAAACTCACATAGGTGGTGAACATTTCTCCTCCCTTGACATCGCCTAGCGCGTAGACATTGCCCTCGTGATCAGCATTGGCAATGAGAAACTCGTTTGTAAGGATTTCTTGGTATTTCCCCAAGCGCAAGCCCGCTTTTTCTAGCTGCAAGCCCGCGGTGTTAGGCACGCGCCCGGTGGCTAGCAAAAACGCGTCCGCTTCTAAGCAATGCTCTTGTTGGGTCTGGGTGTTTTTGTAATAGAGCTGGTGGCCTGAAATGCTCTGTAGTTGCGCGTTGCAAATGATCTCTATGCCCGCTTGGCTGAGCGATTCTAAAATACTTTGTTGGAATAGGCTATCTTCTTTGGGCAAAAAACTAGGTCCACGCACCAAGACACTCACCTTAGTCAGACTCTTAGTCCCCGCGCGCCCAAAGAGATTAAACATGCTAGCAAACTCCAGTCCAATATATCCTCCGCCGACAACCACTAGATGCGCGGGCAACATATTGAGTTGCATTAAAGTTGTGCTGTCATAAACCCTATGTGAATTAAGGGGCACAGCAGGGAGCGCGGGGATGGATCCGGTATTAATGGCGATCTTGTGCGCGCTCATTTCTTTACAGCTATCTTTGTGGTAGATCATCAAGGTGTGGGGGTCTTTGAAACTCGCTCTCCCCTCTACCACTTGCACACCCGCCTTAATTAAGGTTTGGTGATTTTGTTGGCGCAAAAAAGCCACTAATTTATTCTTTTCCTCAATGCTGTCCTTATAACCTGTAGATCCCTTTTTGTGGGTAGCCAGATGGGCAAGGAATTTAGAGGGAATGCAACCTATATTGACACAAGTCCCCCCATACATCTCCTTGGATTGTTCCACAAGCGCGACCTTTTTACCTAACTTAGACGCGCTAGTAGCCAAAGTTTTGCCCGCTTTGCCAAACCCTACGACAATCAAATCGTAATCAAATTGCATGTTCGTCCTTCTTTGAGCATAATAAAGCGCATTATAGCAAGATCGCCCTAAACTCATTGTTTGTCTAGCATTTTTATGCCATTGTGCGAAAAATCCCACCTTGTACGATGGATTTGGTTTAAAAGAAAAACCTCCTACTCCAAAAGCTTTTAGCAAGGGTTTCCCATAGAGTCTTTAGGGCTTTCTTCGAACTGGCGTAATGCCTGTCTATTAGTTGCGCCCTCTTCTAGCATGCCTTTAGCCAAATGGTACGCCCGCTTAAACTTTTTAATCGCTTGTTCTAGTTTTTCTGGGGCTACTTGCATGCATCAACTCTTCTGTGGGATAAAGGGGCATTTAGCATGGGATTTAATGGGTGTTTATTTGCCCATTAAACCAAAAACGCTAGAGTGAAACACTTCTTCTCAAGGGGTTGTTGATGGGCTTGTCTTGTCTGGTGTGGGCGATTTCTGTGCTCAAAGAGGTTGCTGTAGAAATTGCTTTTTATGGCAAAGCGTGTTTAAGACTAATGAGTTTTTTCGCAATCTTATATGCCCTGTGTTTGGCATACCTTGTGGCTGAGGAGACAGCAAAGATTAATGGGCAAGCCATCTTGCAACAAAATCACATCCTAGGCAAGGTGGTTAAGTCTGTTGATGCCTATGATTTCAAGGTGCTTGTTGTGGATTACAAGGGCAAATGGGCGGCATGGTGGGTGGATAAAAGAGACCTTGAGCTAGCTAACCAACCACCTTCTTGTTACCCCTATTGTTCGTTCAGTTATGATATTGGCCCAATATACGATGCAATATGGGCACACAACCAAGCCATGCCCTTAAAGATGTATCAACTTCTCATCAGTGGGACAAACAATCTCCGGGAAGACATGCCTATTTTTAAAGAAACTTTGCTTTCTTTAAAACCCTTACAAGGCACGCCTTGGAGGAGTGTTGTCTTTGATGGTCCCAGTGTGTGGCTGATGGACGCAAATACCACCCAAGCTATAGAGGTTGAGCAAGCTTTTGGAGATAATGCCACTCTTTTTAATCAAATCAATACACGCGCCCAAGAATTGCGCGCTAAAAACGCCCCTCTTCTCTTTGGCTCTTTTTTTGAGGTGTTGCCTAAATCCTGCTTGGATACCTTCCCCTCCACTAACCCCCAAGCTCCCGATCTCTATTTGATTTTGAGTTTTGGGCATAACCACAAAAATCTCTACCAACGCACGCAAGAAATCCTTAAAAAATTCCCCACCATTATCAAGCACTACCGCGTGCATGTTTTCCTTATAAACAATGTGGGGGAGTTATCTGCAACTTACCAATACTTCAAAGAAAGATTCCATGCTACCTCTACTAAAGGTGCTTGTAAGATACCACATGGCCCCCTAGAAGAAGTGCCTAAAGGTGCTGAAGAAGTGGGCGATACAAGCAGAGATTGGCAGACCTTTCTCTTTGGCGTTGTAGACAACAGCCGCCACGCACCTGCAAGAAACCCCAATAAAACGGGGGCATATTTACACAACAACAACCCCACCCCCATTATCTATAACCCCAAAATAGGGCTCATCAGCGCGCGCGATTTTTTAAAGAGTTTAGACACTCCTAAACCCCCCACAAAAGCGCAGGGTCTAGATGCTTATAAGATTTTAAAACAGACCACTTTGACCCATGCGCCTTTTCAAATCGCATTATTTCAAGACAAACAAAGCCATGATAAAAGCGTGTGGTTGTATAGCCCACAAGCCAAGCTGTGGTTTAAACCCGGGCGTGTGCGCGGATTGCATAAAGACGATCAAGCTCTCTTGAATGATTTGAAAGAGGAGGCATCAGGTTTTAATTATGTGAAAGCCTATAGCAAACCCCTAAAAACCTTTTTCCAAAAAGCCCACAGCATTGATCTAGTGCCTAAAAATGCACAGAGAGATTTTTACATGATTGTGTCGGCTTCGCCCGATTCTACTGATTACTTTGCAAATATCAATAAAACCCCCATCAACCTAGTTTCTAAAATCCTAGCAAAGGTCCAACAAGGGAATGCAGTGCATATCATTTTAGTGGGATCATTGAACCGATTGCCCGTTTATGATTGTGGCAGATATTTTTGTAATGATGATGACAACACTAGGGTTGCTGAGGCTTGTTTTAATGCAATCAGCAAAGCGCAGGACATTTCTGAAAAACTCAAGATGATAAAAAAAGATTGTGGCATTCATGACGAGGGTGGCTACTATGGCTACTCTTATTTCACAGGTAAAGATCCCGGGAAGAGTGCCATTACGGATAACACCACCAATTTAATAGATGATAGCAATGGCATGTTGGAAGCCCAAGCGTGGAATCATTTGAACGAGCTGTTGCCAGACCCCGACAAAGAGTGAGCTAAGGTCTGTGATTGCTAGACACTTATGATGAATCTTTAAAGCAATAAAGGATTAGAACATGTGCAGAGATATTAAAAAATTACCCAAGTTTTCAAGCACTCTGAAGTGTCTTTTTATCTTATGGAGCTTGTGTGTGGCATGCCTTGTGGCTAAGAAGATACAAGAGATCGATGGGCAAGCTATCCTAGAGCAAAATCACGTCCTAGGCAAGGTGGTTAAGTCTGTGGAAACAAGTCTATATAACGATGGTTACTCTTATAGTCCGGGTTATAAAGCACTGATTGTGGATTACGAGGGCAAATGGAGCGCGTGGTGGATAGATAAACAGACGCTTAGACTGACTAATAAAAGACCAGATAACTACCGTGGTGCTGACCTAGGCAATGACATAGCCGCACACGACCAAGCTATGCCCTTAAAGATGTATAACCTCCTGACCAACACGACAGACTTTGATGTAACTAGCTTTATTGACTTTAAAGAAAACCTGCTTTCTTTAAAACCCTTGCAAGGCACGCAATGGCAGAGTGCTACCTTTGATGGTCCCAGTGTGTGGCTCATAGATAAAAACACCACCCAAGCCATAGAAGTTAAGCAAGCCTTTGGAGATCATGCCACCCTCTTTAATGAAATCAACGCGCGCGCCCAAGCGTTGAGCGCTAAAAAAGCCCCTCTTCTCTTTGGCTCTTTTTTTGAGGTGTTGCCTAAACCCTGCTTAGATCACTTCCCCTCCACAAACCCCAAAGCTCCCGATCTCTACCTTGTCTTAGATTTTGAGACCTCTGATCCTGATTACACAAATCTCTACCAACGCACAAAAGAAATCCTTGACAAATTCCCCACCATTTTAAAACGCTACCGCGTGCATGTCTTTACCCTAAGTCGGTCTAAAACTTACCACCGCCTCAAAGAACAATTCCACGCCACTTCTCTTAAAGGTGCTTGTGATGTGCCCGATAGCCAGCTAAAAAAAGTGGGCAACACGGGCAGAACTTGGGATACCTTTCTCTTTGGCATTGCAGACAAACACAATGATACAGGGGCATATTTGGACAACAACAACCCCACTCCCTATATTTACAATCCTAAAATAGGGCTCATCAGCGCGCGCGATTTTTTAAAGAGTTTAGACACCCCTATAGGGGATAAACCCCCCACAAAAGCGCAGGATTTGAGTGCCTACAAGATTGTAAAAAAGGCTACTTTAACCCATGCCCCCTTTCAAATCGCGCTCTTGCAAGACAAACAAAGCCGTGAGCAAAGCGTGTGGCTTTTTAGCCCACAAGCCAAGTTGTGGTTTAAACCCGGACGGGTGCGCAGGTTGCATAAAAACGATCAAGTGCTTTTGAGCGATTTTGCAGAGGAGGCATCCGCCTATAATTATGTGAAAACCTATGCCAAACCCCTAAAAGCTTTTTTCCAAAAAGCCCATAGAATCGATCTAGTGCCTAGAAATGCCAAAAGAGATTTTTATGTGATTGTGCAGGCTTCGCCTAGCTATGTCGATTCGCTTGCAGATATTGATGAAGCCCCCATCAATCTCACCTCTAGGATTCTAGCAAAGGTCCAACAAGGGGATGCGGTGCATGTCATTTTAGTGGGATCACTCAGCCAATTGCCCACGGATGATTGTGGCGATACATCTTGTGATGGAGATGAAACCACTTGGGCTGCCAATGCTTGTTTCAACGAAGCTAGCAAAGCGCATAATCTTGCTGAAAAGCTTGATATTATCAAAAATTGTGGTGAGGGCGATCCTGATCTTGAAGAGCCCGGGAATAGCGCCATTGGTGATAACACCATCAATTTAACAGACGACGACACGGGCATGTTTGAAGCGCAAGGCTGGAAGCATTTCAACGAGTTTTTGCCCCTAGTTACCAACGATGCCATAAAGCCCTAGCTTTAGCCATGGGGATATAAGGCGTTTTTATCTGAACGCGCGTAAAACTCCGTCCTTTAGGGCGGAGATGTAAGCGCACACTAAGGAAAGAAAAGCTACCCTCGCAATAGGTAAGTGAGATTAGTAAAAACCCGATATGGCAGAGTTGGATACGCTCATTCTAGCCATTAAAACGAGCATAATGACGGGTTACTCGCTAATCTCCGCCCATGCTAATGGGTCTGTAAGTCTTTTGGGAACTGAAACTAGCCTTGCGGACTATAAACAGCAAAGCCTTTCGAGCTTAAGAAACGCTAGTTTCTGTTAGTTAGGAAGCTCCTCCCTTTAAGGAGGGGCGATTCACGCTATAGTCCGCCACAGAGTTGGGGCATCAACTCTTGGAGTAGAGGCTGTAAGACTCGCCTAGTGGGCAAGCCTTGATGATACCAAAATCCCCTAGCTTTAGCTATGGGGAGTATGTCAAAAAATGGAGTCGGTTCTCTGTGATTCTAGCCCCTCTGTTGGCATTTGCGGAGCAAATGGTTAGCCTCCTTAAAGCTCCACACGCAGGCATGATCTTTAAAAAAGACGCGCACGCGTTGGGCATCCATGATCGCATCTTCTAGCCCGATAAAGACTTTTAAGTGCACCCCCTTAGCGCATAAAAATTCTAGTTTTTGAGGGGCATAGTGGTAGTTGAGCAAGGTTTGTAAATCCTCCAAACTGCCTAAATGTGTGTAGCGCGCTAGACTGGGATCTTGTTGCAGTAGCGCGTTCCAACCGATTTTTTCAAAAAAAGCTTGCATGTAGGTGCGCGGATTTTGTTGGTAGGCTTTGAGTTGTAAGTTCTTAAAGGCTTGGCTTTTGTGGGCAAGCATGCAAGGAGCGATCAATATTAGGCGTTGCACGCGCTTGCCCTGCCTGACTTGATTGTAGGCAAATTCTAGCGCGCAAATAGCCCCATAGCTAAAACCTGCTACATCATACAGAGTGCCTTGTTCTAATAGCCACGCAAATAGCCAAGCCTCATCTTGAAAACCAAAACCACTAAAATAACGCCCCACCATCACACAAAGGAGCGCAAGATTTCTTGCAACTGGGTTTTAGAGAGTCTCTCTTTTTCTAAGAGCACCTTAGCCATCGCCTGCACCTGCATTTTAGAATTGCTTAAAAATTCCTTTTGTTCTTTATACAGCGCGCCCAGCAAGGCTTCCATGTCCGCACGATCCCCGATGAATTTATGCCCCATGCCATACTCCTCACACATGCGCTTGGCGATTTCAAAGGCGTGTTTGAGATCCTCTTTAGCCAAGGTGTAGTGTTCTTGAAAAAAGAGTTCCAAGATGATCATCCCGCTTAAATACACCTTAATGCTATTATTCATCTCGCTCTGGCTGCGCACCTTTTGATCGCTAGCCACCAGAAAATCCCCCACCAATAAGACTTTGTCAAACTCTACTTCCAGCCAATACGCGCTAATCGCCTTTGCGCTTTGGTAGAGGGCGTAGAGATTCTTCTCTTGTTCACTCAGAGCGACATGCTTTTTCTTGCCAAAGGCGATCTTGTCCTTAACTTCTAAAATGTCCCTCATGGTGATCACCTGCGCGTTGCGCCTTAGAGCATTGAGCGCGCTCTCATTGACTAAAGACGCTAACATCGCCCCGCTAAAGCCCACACAGATTTTAGCCACCTCTTTACAATCCAAATCATGTTGCTTGTCTTTGAGGTACGAATCTAGAATCTGCACGCGCTCTTGCAAGTCTGGCAGAGAGATGAAAATGCGCCGATCGAAACGTCCACTTCTGAGCAAGGCTTCATCGATCACATCAATTTTATTAGTCGCGCCGATCACAATCACCTGTGAGCTCTCCTCAAAGCCATCCATTTCGGTTAAGAGTTGGTTAAGCGTGGCTTCTCTCTCATCGTTGCGTTGGTGTCCGCGCGCTTTGCCCACCGCATCAATTTCATCAATGAAAACAATCGAGGGGCTAAACGCCTTTGCCTTAGCAAAGAGTTCGCGCACCCTCTTAGCCCCCACACCCACATAAATTTGCACAAACGCGCTCCCACTGTGGTAAAAAAAAGGCACTTTAGCCTCGCACGCCAAAGCCTTGGCGATCATGGTTTTGCCCACTCCCGGAGGTCCCACTAAGAGCACACCCTTAGGCAGTTTGATCTTCAAAGCTTGGTATTTCTTGGGGTTTTTGAGATAATCCACAATTTCATACAGTTCTTCTTTGACTTCCTTAGTGCCAGCCACATCTTCAAAGCGCACGCTAGGCAAGGTGGCGTGCAGGGAGGGCAAGCCCGTGCTTTGGAGTTTGAGCGCGTTGTCATAAGCACTAGGCAGGGGGAGATTCTTCTTGCTCCAAGCAAAGCGCAAGAGCAAAGCCAACACGATGAGAAAAAAGAAGATGATCACCATGTCCAAGAGTTGTTGAGTCGTGTTTTCCTCCTTGAGAATCTCAATGGGGATATTGCTAGGGAATTGCAAAGAATCTTTCCAGCCCACCCGTGCGGTCTTGTAAGTCTTGAAGTCCACTTTTAAGTAGATGTAATTTTCATCCATCTGGATGCTTTGGATTTTATCGGAGTGCAAGAGAGCGTTAAAATCTTGATACTCACCAACTTGACTTGATCCCTGAAGAACAAAAACACCACCACAATCGCCCCCAATAACACCCCCAAGCCCCCAAATAGGACTTTTTTATTAAAGCGCCGCATAGGTTCTTTCTTTTTGCACTTGGTAATTTTCTAAGCGCACCCACTGGGCGCGCAAATCACGCGGCGCGCTAATGGCTATGGGGTTGAAATACTGATCACGCCCATGGTAGAGCCCCTCTTTATAGCTTTCTACCAACACTTCTAAAGGGGTGTGTTGGGCGCGCGCGCGAAACGCATGGTTATTTTCTTGCACCCATGCGCTAAGTAGTCTCAAGCGCGCCTTAGCCACATCGCCCCGCACGCGCTCTGGCATGGTGGCTGAGAGTGTGTGCGCGCGTGGGCTGTAGATGAAGGGGTGGATATGAGTCAAGGGCAAAGTTTTGAAGTTTTCTAGCGCGCTTTGCCAAATTGCCTCGCTTTCATAAGGGTGTCCCACAATGAAATCCGTGCCTAATGCAAAGCCCTTAGAGGCGATAACTTCTAAGAGTTTGGCATCGCTAGCTACCCGGTTACGCCGCCGCATGCGCTTTAACATAGTGTCATGGCTATGTTGCAAGGCAATGTGTAAATGGCGCTCCAAAATGGGGTGATCGAGCAGTTCTAAAAACTCGTCATCAATTTGGCTAGGCTCTAAACTCCCAATACGCACCCGTTTGATCCCCTCAATGCGCGCGATTCTTTTAATCAGGCGCGCGATATTGCTCTTAGTGTCCTTGCCATAACTCCCCACATTGGTCCCTGTGAGCACAATTTCTAACACCCCGCTTTGGGCTAACACTTGGCATTGCTCTAAAATTTGACTCTCTGGCAAACTCCTAGATTTGCCCCGCACCAAAGGGATCACGCAATAACTGCATTTGAAATCGCACCCCTCTTGGATTTTGACAAACGCCCGGGTTTTGCCCACAAAGAGAGGCACAATGCTAGAATCCACATGCGCCAAATTATCGGCGTGAAAAAAGCCCTCTTTGGTGTGCAAGAGGGCATTGATATGTTCTTTGCGATCATGCCCAAAAACCCCAAAGACATGCCCATTTTTAAAAAGCTCTAAGCCTTGGGAGCTAGCCCCACATCCGGTAAAATAGACTTTCTTACCCAAGGCACTCATCTTTTTGGCGTAGGCGCGCGCGCTATAATCGGCATCATTGGTTACCGTGCAAGAGTTAAGCACCACAATATCGGCTTGATCCTCTGCTTGGGTGTGTTCAAAATCCCTCAAGTGCGCCAACATCACCTGGGTGTCAAAGAGATTAGTGCGGCAACCAAAGGTTTTAAAGTATATTTTCTGTTTCATGTTTCTTCCTAAGATCGTAATCTTTATTCCCAAACCCATCGCCCACATCGCGCACAAGCTTGGTCGTGTTATAAGCCACAAAAATGTCGGGTTCTTGTAAGAGCGCTTCTATAATATCGCTAGAAATCTTAGACTTGAGCGCGAGTGTAGCATAAGAGTTGGTTTGGTACCACACGCTAATTTGAATCCCGTCCTTTTCTAACGCCATGAACACCCTAGGGCTCACACTGGTGTTGCGCAGAGAATACTTGGTGCGCATTTTACTGAGCTGTTTATAGGTCATCTCGGTATACTGCTTGGCATGGGTGTTGGCGGTGTTAAAAGCGATCTCCATGGCTTTTTTGTAATTGGAGTCAAAGGTGAGGTGGAACACCACCCCATCCCAAACACTCTTCATGCCAAAGTGGCTGTAATTGGCAAAGAGACTCGTGAAGATATAGTTATTAGGCACAAAGACAATGCGCCCCGCACGGCAATGGTTCTCTTTGTAGGCTAGGGGCGTTACATCCTCAAAGATAGTGATATAGAGCATGGAGATGTCTAGCACATCGCCCACATAGGTATTGCCCTCTTTAGAAACCTTGACGCGATCGCCCACATGCACATTCCCCCCCACCATGATCGTCAACCAACCTAGTAAGCTCATAAACAAATCGCGCATCGCGATGGCTAGCCCCGCGCTAGCAAAGCCTAGCACGGTCACTAAATAGGACACATTTTCCAAATAGGCAAATAGAAAAATCAGCAAAATCACATTAGCATTGATGAAGTTAATCGCCTTGTTAATAGTGTAGGCGCGCTCATTGCTTTGCACATACTTATGGCTAATGACTTTCAAAATCCATGCTAAGATGATGCTCACTAAGGCGATCAACACCACATACAAGAGCTTGAAGAGCTGGGCTTTGATTTGGGTTTGGACATTAGCGTCCACCTCTTCGATGTCTTTGGCATACAAGTCCATGCTAGTTTTTAGGAGTTTTTGCGCCCCTTGCAATTCGATCTTTTTGATTTGTTCTTGGTAGAGTTTCTTAGCCGTGTTGCTATCATCTTGCAAAGCCTGTAAGCGGGTGAGAAGACTCACTTCCTGTTCCAAAAAACCTAGAGCTTCCATCAACAGCTTTTGGTTGCGCTTCATGGTGGCGTATTGTCCCTTGATGTTTTTCACAAAGGAAATCCCACCAATGATCGCCACGGGGTTACTAATGGTGGGGATATTGCCAATTTGGGGCTTTTCTACCAATTCTTTAAAGGGGTTGAGTTTGTATTGCTCCAAGAGTTCTTCTTGGTGCTTGAGGGCTTGCAAGGTGTGATTTAGTGTGCTAATTTGCAGGGCATTATTGCTTTTTTTGTGTTTGAGGGCTTTGAGTTGGGTTTGGATACTTTGGATTTCGGTGTAGATTTGATCGTAACTCTCCACATTGTTGAATTTCTTTAACCAAATATTATTGCCATTATCTAGGTGTTTTTCTAGACTGGTTAACTCAGCAAGTAATTGCGCGCGCCCATCTTGACCGGGCATACTAGAATCTTGGGACCCCAATAGCACCCCCCCTAATAACAGACATGCCCACCATTTTTTCATGAAGCCGGCTTAGGGTTGATAAGAATGCTCTCAGCGCGTTCGAAGGCTTGGGTGATCTCTAGAGCGATTTGGGAGCGCAATCCTAGAGTGTCATACGCGCTCACTAAGTAAGAAACATACAGACGCAAGCCCTCTTTTTCGGGCATCAAAGCCACTTTGGGGCTAGAATCTAAGGTGCGTAGAGCGTATTTGGTGCGCATCTTGGCTAATTGCAGGCGAGTTGCCTCGCTATGCACTCTAGCGTGCGCGGTGGCGATCTCTAGGGCAATTTCTATAGCGCGCGCGTAATCTGAACCAAATGGCAATAAGAAGTCTAGGCTATCCCACACCGTGTTTAGACCTAAGTGGGTGTAGTTGGAAAACAAACCCGTGAAGATGTAGTTATTGGGCACGAAGATGATGCGCCCGGCACGCCCGTTATTCTTGGTGTAGGTGGTGAGGGTTACATCCTCTAAAATGGTGATATTGAGCATGGAAATGTCTAGCACATCGCCCACATAGGTGTTGCCATCTTTGGAGATTTTGACGCGATCGCCCACATGCACGCTTCCCTTTAACACAATAGCCAACCACCCTAGCGCGCTCATGAACACATCGCGCATGGCAATAGCAAACCCGGCACTAGCAAAGCCCAAAAAGGTGATGAGATAAGACACATTTTCTAAATAGGCAAATAGGAAGATGAGCACGATCACATTGGCGTTGATAAAATTAATGGCTTTATTAATGGTGTAAGCTCTCTCATCGCCCACCAAGTACTTATGGCTCAAGCGTTTGAGCGACCACGCCAATAGCACACTGCTTAACGCGGTTAGCACCACCCAAAGTAATTTAAACAGCTGGTCTTTAATTTGGGATTTGATACTTAGGCGCACCGCGTCCATGTCCTTAGCGTAACTCTCCATACTTGCGCTCAAGAGATTTTGCGCGCTTTGGAACTCTATGATTTTAACTTGTTCGTGGTAGATTTGTGGGGCGAGTTTGGGGTCTGGAGCTTGGGCGTTGAGCTGTTCTAAGAGGGTGAGCTTTTCTTGGATCAGGCGCAAGGTGTGTTTTAAACTCTCTAAATTGGCTTGCATACTTTGGTAATGCGCTTGCAAACCCTTCATAAAAGAGAGACCCCCGATGATAGCAAAGGGGTTGGTGATGGGGGGGACATTCGCAATAGGGGGTTTTTCTACCAATTCTTTAAAAGGGTGGCTTTTATAGGCTTCTAGGAGCTTTTGTTGGTGCTGGAGGGTTTGCAGGCTGTGTTCTAACGCGCTCATGTCTAAGCCGTGTTCGCCCTTGTCGTGCAAAGCCTTGAGCTGGTGCTGGATACTTTGGATTTGCGAAGAGAGCTTGCCATAACGCTCAAAATTTTTAAACTTTTGCACCCATGCATTGGGTTCTAGCTGCTTATCTAGGCGATCCAACTGGGCTTGCAGACTGGCTTTATCCTGCGCGCCCAAACCCACACATAGCGCGCATAGCGCGATCAAAACTCTTAAGCCCATGCCTTAAGCACCCCGCATACTAATGCTTTATCCAAATTATCTAGCATGGCAAACGCCCCGATTCCCTTGGGCAACACAAAGCGCACCCCGTGGCGGTTTTTCTTGTCTTGTTGCATGGTGGCATAGAAACTCTCCATGTCCTTGATTGTATAAGACAAATCCAAATTATAGGCGCGCAACAAGGCTTGGATGCGCGCATGGCTTTTTGAATCTAGCAAGCCTAGCTCGAGGGCTAGCGCGTTTGCCATCTGCATGCCCACTGCTACCGCCTCTCCATGCAATAACTCCACATAATCCCCCTCTTTTTCAATGGCATGGGCAAAGGTGTGCCCGTAGTTGAGCCCCATACGCAAACCTGTTTCTTTCTCATCAGCTTGCACCACCCTAGCCTTGATTTGCACACTTTTAAAGATCGCTTCTTCTAAGTGCGCCTCTATGGGGTGGGTGTGTAGCCACTCAAAATAAGGCGCGTCCAAACAGATCGCCTTTTTGAGCATCTCTGCTACGCCCGCCCTAAACTCGCGCTGTGGCAAAGTCTTTAAAAAATTTGGATCGATGTAGACCGCTTTTGGAGGGTGAAATGCCCCGATGAGGTTTTTGCCATGCGCGTTATTGATCCCCGTTTTGCCTCCCACGCTCGCGTCCACTTGGGCTAACAGTGTAGTGGGGACATTGTAAAAATCTATGCCCCGTTTGTAGATCGCGCTGGCAAAACCCACCATATCGCTCACCACTCCGCCCCCTAGGGCGATCATGCAATCTGAGCGGCTTAAATGCGCGCTAAAAGCGCTCTCTAAAATCCCCTCTAGGCTCTGCCAATTTTTAAAAGCCTCCCCTATAGGCACTAGGTGTGTTAGCACTGCCTCAGCCTGTAAATTTTTCAAAAACCCCTCCAAGTGTAATTTTGCTACCTCACTATCGCTTACCACTAACACCTTACCGGGTATGCTCAGGGGAGGCAGTGCGCCCACACTCACGCGATACACTCCCTGTTGGGTTTGGATAGACAAATGCATCATTCTACCACCGGGATAAAAATCTGGGGATGGGTATTGCTTAAAAAGGCGATCTTTTCTACCTTAGTAGAGAGCATCCAAAATAACTGACTCTGGGTGATACAAGATTCAAAGGGTAGGAATTGCATAATCGATGCCTCTAATTTTCTCAAAAATAAGATAGGGTTTTTCATAGATGTGCGGATGATCTTGATTTTACGGCTGTAAATGTGAGAGAGGTGTTTGTAATTGTCAATGACTTCCACCTTGTAACGCTTGTCCGGATCAAAGTCGTATAATAGCATGTCTAAACCCATTTGCGCGCAAATATCAAACATCACCGAAGAGATGTCCTCGCTTTGTTGCATGCTCTCATTGAGCACCACCATGCCTTTTTTAATGCCTTCTAAACCTTTGGTATTGGTTTTAAAAATGGGTGTAGTGATCCCAAAAAGCGCTTTCCTATTCTCTTGGTGCATGAAGAGTTCTGGACCCACCACCACTAGACCGATTTTCTTTTGGCTATCTGTGTAGAGTTTTTCCATGAAGGGCGCGCCACTGAAATCTAACACCACATGGATGTCTGGCTTTTCTATGGCACGAATCGATTCGATCATCCCGACTTTAGGGTTGAGCACACACACATACAACGCCAAGCTCTTGAGATTTTCATGTAGAAATAGGGCTTGTTTGAGATCGCGATTTAGGGCTTGGGGGCTTTGTAAGCGCATGTCTATGTAGAGATAAATATCGCGCCCAAAGGGGGCGGGGAATTGCCCCACATTGCTTTTGACTTGTAAATAGACATTGTTAAGCACCTCTGGGTTGCCCGCCACTAGGAGCTGATCTCTAGGCAGAATGATCGTAGAAGGGTGGCTTAAAAAGAATTTGTTTTTGCGGTAAATCCCCACGATTTTATAATCTTTTTGGCGCAACGCCCCGATGTGGCGGTAAGCAAAGACACTCCCATAGGGCACGCCAATCTCCATCACCTCCCCTTGTTCTAGCCCAAAGCCTTGGGGGACACTTGGCACATTGGGAATCTTGGCGATGCATTTATTAGCCAGAATCTGGGTATTATCTATGATGACTAACCTGTCGTCTTTGATTCCCCCCCACATGTCCGCGCGGGGCAAGTTCACCAATAGGCGCACATCTTTATTGCGCTGCCTGATGATCTCATAGATGGCGTGTTGCTCTTGAGGGTTGTCCAACATGACAAATACATCGCTGATCTTCGCGTCCAAAACGGCGTGGAGTCTGTAAGCAGAGGTGGGATCAAAAACATGCGCCTCAAAGGTGCTAGGCAGAGTGCTAGGCAGAAAAGAAGCGTCCTTTGTGATAACCAAATAGAAATTGTTGCTAAAATACTTGCTGGCTAGTGTTTCTAAAAATTTTTTAGCCACAGCACCCTCTAAAATCAACGCGACTCGTTTCAAGCACTTCCTAGTGTTTTTGGCTATTATATAGCAAAAAAAGTTAAGGCACATGCTACATCTTTGCTTGGACGCACAAGATGGGCGTGCGCGCGCGCTCACCCTCCATTTAGCCCATGGGCGCGTGCAAACCCCCATTTTTATGCCCGTAGGCACGCAAGGCAGTGTCAAAAGCCTAGATACGCAGGATTTACACGCTTTGCAAGCCCCCATTATTTTAGCCAACACCTACCACCTCTATTTGCGCCCCACCTCTGAGCGCATCGCCAAGTTGGGAGGCTTGCATGGCTTTAGTGGGTTTGAGGGGAATTTCTTGAGCGATAGCGGGGGATTTCAAGCGTTCTCTTTGCGCCACAACACCAAAGAGCACCCTGAGGGGATCGTGTTTAAATCCCATATTGATGGGAGCGCGCACCTTTTCACCCCCGCTAAAGTCTTGGACATCCAATACGCGCTCAATAGCGATATTTGCATGGTGCTAGACGATCTGGTGGGTTTGCCCGCTTCTTACGATCGCTTATTACAAGCGGTGCAAAAAACCACAGCTTGGGCGCAAGCCAGCCTAGAGCACCACCGCCAACACGCCAACCCCACTAATTACATCTTTGCGATTGTGCAGGGAGGTACACATCTAGCCCTACGCGCCCAAAGCGCACAGGAATTAAGCGCGCTAGATTTTGACGGGCTTGCCATTGGCGGGCTGGCTGTGGGCGAGAGCACGCAAGCCATGTATGACACCATCGCACACACCACTCCTCTTTTGCCCACCCATAAACCCCGCTACTTAATGGGAGTGGGCACACCCCAAGATTTACTAGAAGCCATCGATTTGGGCGTGGATATGTTTGATTGCGTCATGCCCACACGCAACGCTAGAAATGGCACACTTTTTACCATGCAGGGCAAGATTAGTATCAAAAACGCACGCTATAAGGACAGCGATACGCCCTTGGACGCTAGTTGCGCCTGCCACACCTGCGCGCACTATTCTAAAGCGTATTTACACCACCTCTTTAGGGCTAGAGAGTTGAGCTATTTCCGCTTGGCGAGTTGGCATAATCTGCATTTCTACCTAGAATTGGTGCGCGGGGCTCGAGAGGCTATTTTGCAACACCGCTACGCGCGTTACAAAACCCGCATGCTAGAGAGGTTGGGCTAGTCCTTTTGGTTGCGTAAGAAAGCAGGTTTATCTAAATCAATACCTTGATAAGTTTCCCCACTGCTCACTAATTTAATATTCTCCAGCGCGCTTTTAGAGAGGCTAAAGGAGGGTTCTAGATTGCCCTCTTCTTTGGGGGGAGCGGGTTTTTCAAAACCGGTCGCCACGATGGTAACCCTGACATGATCGCTGGGGGCGTTAGTGGAGGTGCATTTGCCAAAGATAATATCCGCGTCTTCATCGGCCATGGATTCGACCATGCTCACTGAGGTGGTGATCTCTAAAAGGGGGTAATCAGGATGGCATTCAAAATTGATGAGCACTCCCATTGCGCCATTGATAGAGACATTGTCAAACAAGGGCGAAGCGATGGCGTTTTCTAGTGCCACTGTGGCTGCGTTGACTCCCGTGGCTTCTCCAATCCCCATTAAAGCCAACCCGCGGTGTTGCATCACAGTTTTCAAATCTGCAAAATCCACATTAATATCGTTCTCGCCATAATTGATGATTATTCCAGAAATGCCATTTACCGCCTTAGCTAGCACATTATCCACTTCCTTAAAACTATCCTTCATACCCATGTCTTTGCCAACATAACCGATCAGCTTTTCATTGGGGATCACTACGATCGAATCGCTCACAGCTTTGAGCTCTTGCAAGCCCTCTTCGGCGATCTTGGCGCGCTTACGCCCCTCAAAATCAAAGGGTTTTGTAACCACAGAAATGGTCAATGCCCCCGCGTCCTTAGCGATTTGGGCGATCACAGGGGCTGCTCCCGTGCCCGTCCCCCCGCCCAAGCCAGCCGAAATGAAGACGATGTCCGCCCCTGCAACCATCTCCTTAATCACTTCTACGCATTCTTGAGCGGCTTGCTTGCCAATTTCTGGCTTCATGCCAGCCCCCCTACCCCCCGTGATCTTTTCTCCCAAGCGGATTTTATTCTTGGCATTAGAAGACTTGAGAGCCTGCCCGTCCGTGTTAGCCACAACGAGCGTGATGTCCTTATAAGTGCCCGTGGCAATCAAATGGGCGATCATATTAGATCCTCCACCCCCCACCCCGATCACCACAATCCTGGCCCCATTGGTTTCATAGATTTCTTCTACTTCTACGCCCGTCTCGTTCAATATCGCCACCCATGATCCTTTAAAATAACTTCGATCCCCACTCTTTGATTCGTTCTAAAAAGCCCGCTTCCTTAGGTGTGTTATAGGGGTATATTATATCTTTTTTCCGCTCTTTTGCGCCCTCTTTAAGGGGTTCACTGCTGTGCTTGAGATTGGTTAAATCCGTTTCGATGTAATTGCGCTCTGGGGCGTAAGAGAAATTAGGCTGGGCGTTATGCCGACTCTCCTTATAGCGGATCGTCTTTTCGGAATCCTTTTCATAATTGGTATGCCCCCCGGCCCCATAGAGAATCAAGCCGATCGCCACCGCGTAGGTGGGGTCTTTGAGCTCTTCAAACAACCCGCTAATTTCCATAGGTTTAGCGATCCTTACGGGCATGTTCCCAAAGATCGCCCCGGCCACATGGGCTATGCCCTGCATGTGGGTCATTCCTCCAGTGAGAACCACCCCTCGCCCCAAGCTATCCTTAAGCTTGCTACTAATGAGCGCGTTATTGAGCAAGTTAAACACCTCTAACACGCGGGTATTGATGATCTCGTGCACGAATTTTAAGGGGAAGCGATTCTTTTTGTTCTCTGCCCCCACAGCGGGCACTTCAATCTCTTGATCGCTCTCTTCAGCCAGCAAGTTACCATATTCGCGCTTGACATATTCAGCCGCCCCCAAAGGGGTGTGCAAACCAATAGCCAAGTCATCTCTAATGTGCTCTGATCCTACGGGCACATAGCCATTAAAGCGCATGGAATTGCCCTCATAAACCATGATATTGCAAGTGCTCCCTCCAATGTCAATACAAGCCACCCCCAAAGCCCGCTCATCTTCGCTTAAGACTGCAATAGAAGCCGCATAAGCTCCTAAAACGATGTTTTCAATCTTGACTCCAGCAATTTGGATCACACGGCGCAAGTTTTCTAAACTGCTGTGTTGCACAGTAACAATATGGGTAAAGACTTCTAGGCGCGATCCACTCATCCCCATCGGATCTTCAATATTATCTTGGTTGTCCAGCTTGAATTGGTAGGGCAGAATGTGGATCACCTCATGCCCGGCTGGGATAGAGGCGTTGTGCAAAGCGGTGTCTAAGGCGCGGTTGATCTCTTTGAGCGTGATCTCATTATTGGGCACATTGATGATCCCTGAGCTATTCACGCTTTGCGTATACGCCCCCGAGATAGAAACGATCGCTTTTTCTATGAAGTCCAAACCAGCCATGCGCTTGGCATCCTCAATAGCTTTTTTGACAATCTCGCCCGCTTGGGAGATATTGCTAATGCTCCCCTTGCGCACCCCCTCAGATTTTTGCGTGCTCGACCCGATGATTTGGGGCACGCTCTCTTTGAGCTCGGCGATGATGGCGCAAATCTTGCTCGACCCGATGTCTACACCAAGAATGATGGGATTCACGACCTACTCCTGCAAGTGCTTGGCATAGATCACCACCGGATACTTGCTCCTTAGCAACTCCACCAACGCGCGATCGAAGTCCTGCGCTTTGAGATCACTAGCCATTTCCTCTAAATAGGGTTGATTTTGCAGGGCATGCTGGAAGTCCTGTTGGTAAATTTGGTAGAGCACGGCTTTATCCTCTAGGACAAGAAAACCCTTGGCATCGGGGCGTTTGAAAATGTAACTGATGAGTTCTTTAGCCTGCTTGGGGTCTAACTCTTGAATACTGCCTTGAAATTCGGGCGAAATCGCGCCAATGTCATCGCCCTTGAAATTTTTAAGTTCCCTGCGCGCTTCTTGTTGCAACCAGGCGCGTTGTTTCTCTTTGGTGAGTTCCTCTAACACGGCTTGGCGCGCCTGTTTGAAGTCTTTGAGCGCGTTACTGGATTTTTTCACTAATTTGAGCACAACAAACCCCTCTTGGTATTCTAAAGGCTTAAGCACCTCCCCGGGGCGCATTTTTTCTATGTGGGCGTTAATCTCTTGGCTATAGGGCAAAGCGCTAAAGGTCTGTTCTGCTGGGGTGAGCTTGCCTTTTTTAAGAGCCAAATACTGCTCTAGAGCGCGTTCTTTAGCTTGGGCTTGTAAAAGATCATGAATCACCTTGGGTTTGGCATGCTTAAAATCTTCTAGCTTGCCATCTGCGTCCATGTAGGCACTCCTATGGGTTTGGTAATGCTTTTGCAAGGCGTTGTTGTCCGGGGGAGTTTTGCTAGGTTCTATTTGCAATGCCACTAAAGTGTAGCTGGGGGGCAATTTATAAGCACTCTTATGCGCTTGGTAATAGGTTTTGAGCGCGTCCTCATCTAGCTTGATGGGCGCGTCCTTGGCATGCAAGATTTTGATGAAAGCGCGATCCTGCAGGCGCAAGGGGTAGGCAAAGGCACTTTGTTCTAGGGGCGTAGTGGCTTTGGGGAAAAGAGCGGAGATTTTTTGCAGAAGCAGGGCGTTTTTGACATTGTCTTCAAAGGCACTAGGGCGGTAATGGTTTTCTTGCAAGAGTTTTTTATACAGGGCTTCATCAAAATGCCCGTCCTTTTGGAACATCTTGCTTTTTTGAATCTCAGCAATGATCTCTGCATCGCTCACGCCTAAGCCCACATCTAGGGCAAGATTTTTTAACAAGGCTTGGTTAACTAGCATGCGCAACGCGCTTTTTTCTAAGCCCATCGCTTGGATTTGCTTGGTGTCTAAATCTTTAAAACTAGGGATACTTTGGCTGTAGACATCTAGCAAGCGTTTATGCTCCATATCTAGCTCTTCTTGGGTGATGAGCACTTGCCCTACCTTAGCCACGCTCCCCCCCCCTAATGAAAAGCTGTATTGCCCCCAGCCGATCATGCCCGCTGCCACAAAGGCGATGGTGCTGATCCAGATAGTAACAACTAGGTATTTCTTATGCTTTTGCATCCAGGTGATCACGAAAGCCCCGCGTATAATTTGCTAAAGGGCTATTTTAGTCAAAGCTGACTAAAATCTGCTTTAAGATTTTGGTTTTTAGCCAAAATGACGATTTACAAAGATTTTTAGATGAACGCCCGCTACCACGATTTGGATATGCACTACATTTGGCATCCCTGTAGCCAAATGCACGATCACGAACAGCTCCCCCTAGTGCCCATTGCGCGCGCCCAAGGAATCTATCTCTATGACTTTGAAAACAACGCCTATATCGATGCGATTAGCAGTTGGTGGGTGAATCTTTTAGGGCACAACCACCCCTACATCACCCAACAACTCAAAGCCCAAGCAGACACCCTAGAGCATGTCTTGCTGGCTGGCTTTACCCACCCCCAAATTATCCGCCTTTCAGAACGGCTTTGCCAACTGAGCACCTTTGAAAAATGTTTTTACGCGGACAATGGTTCGTCATGCATAGAGGTTGCCTTGAAAATGAGCTACCATAGCCATTTGCTACAGGGCGCGCACAAACCTAAGTTTCTCTCCTTGAGCAATAGTTACCATGGCGAAACCTTGGGCGCGCTTTCCATTAGCAATGTAGGGCTTTATAAAGACACCTATAAACCCTTATTTTTGGAGCACCTAAGCACTCCTGTGCCCAAAAGCGATGCGCACATCTTTCTAGCTTTGCGCGCGCTAGAGGCACAATTAGACACGCACCACAAGACTCTAAGCGCGTTTATCTTAGAACCCCTCATCCAATGCGCCGGAGGGATGCACTTTTATAGCCCGGAATATGTGCGCCAAGCTAGCCAGATGTGCCAAGAGCGCGGGGTGCATGTGATCTTTGATGAAATTGCTGTGGGTTTTGGGCGCACGGGGACCCTCTTTGCTTACCAACAATGTGGGGTTAAGCCGGATTTTTTGTGCCTTTCTAAGGGCATTAGTGGGGGGTATTTACCCCTAAGCGTGGTGCTCACTTCTAATCGCATTTACAAGCAATTTTATGCCCCCTACGCGCAAAATAAAAACTTCCTGCATTCGCATAGTTACACGGGCAACGCTCTAGCCTGCGCCTGCGCTAACGCTACCTTAGATGTGTTAGAACAAGAGAATGTTTTAGAACACAACCGCATTTTGAGCGCGCACATGCAGGCGTGTTTGCAGGAGTCTTTGGGGGGGTTAAAGGGGGTAGCTAACTTGCGCGCGCTAGGCATGGTCTTTGCCTTTGAGTTGGAGGGCTATAGGGGCAGCACGCGGGCGAGTTTGGCTATCTTTGCTAAAGCCATGCAAAAGGGCGTGCTCTTGCGTCCTTTAGGCAACACCATCTATTGCATGCCCCCCTATTGTATCAATGAGACACAAATCCAGTATATCGCGCGCGTGCTCAGGGAAATCGTTTTAGAATTGCTCTAGGCATTGTTTTGTGCGCTAAAGAGCGCGCCTAGTTTTTTGAGCAAAGCTGGCGCGTCATGTTTATCCATGAAGACTTCGATCAAAGCCAGCTTAGTGGGCTCTTCTCTAGCGCTATTGAGCGCTTTTTGTAATTCAGGCACGCTAGAAACCTGAAAACTCAAGCACTCCCTAGACAACTTCACATCAAAGACGCTAGGCAATTTGGAGTAATGCCACATGTTGATGTCGTTATAGTGGCGCTGGGGACCATGGATACAACGCTCCACCGTGTAACCATCATTATTAATCACTATGATGATGGGCGTAATATTCTCTCTTAGCATAGTAGAGAGCTCTTGGGCAACTAATTGTAAAGAGCCATCGCCAATTAAAAGGATATTGCGCCGATTCCTATTAGCTAATGCGCTACCCAGCAAAGCCCCTAGAGTGTAGCCAATGGAACCCCAAAGGGGCTGACCTATAAAACTCACCCCGCTAGGTAAGGGCATGGAGAGCGCGCCAAAAAAAGAAGTCCCCTGCTCGGCGATCAACACATCATCGGGGCGTAAATACGCTTGGATCACCTTGAAAAACTTGTCTTGGGTGAGTTTGCCACTAAGGCGGGGAGTTTTAGGCATGGAGTCTTTGAGAACATGGCGTGTAAATTTTAAATCCGCTAGGGCTTTTAGCACATCTTGCATCAATATGTCATTGTAAATTCTCTCCCCAATTTGGCTATAAAGAGGATGAATCTCTATCATCTGGTGACCTTGTTTACGGACATAATTAAAGCCAGCGGTCAGTGAATCGGTGAGTTTGACTCCGATCATCAAAACGCAATCTGCCTGCTTGATCAACGCGCTGACTTTGGAGTCGCTTAAAATCCCGCTATACACCCCTACAAAATTGGGGTGGGTTTCATCAAAAACCCCTTTGCCCATAGACAGCGAGGCTAAGGGTAATTGGCTGGTTTCAATAAAGGTTTTGAGTTCTTGGTTAAGGCGGTAACGATTGACTTCATAATCGGCTAACACGGCTTGGGACTTGGATTTCTTAAGCACACCTTGCACAGCGTCTATGAAAGCCCCCAAAATTTTGCGATCGCTTTTGGGGGGCATGGGTGAGCACAGAATGATTTCAATAGGGCTATGCACGACATCGGCAGGAATGCCGATGTAAACGGGCTTCTTATGCAAAAAGCATGCCCTTAGCACCCGGTCGATCTCTGTGGGAGCGTTTTGTTTGTCTAGGATGGTTTGGGCGACACTCACCTCTCTATACATGTTGTAAAATTTCAAAAACTCCCCATCGCCTAAGGTGTGGTGCACGAATTTGCGCTTATAAGCTATGCTCCTAGAGGGCATGCCCACAATTTTCACCACAGGCACGCTCTCGGCGTAAGAGCCCGCTACCCCGTTGATCGCGCTGAGTTCCCCCACCCCAAAGGTTGTCAACAATGCCCCCATAGGCTTTAAACGCGCATACCCATCAGCAGCATAAGCCGCATTGAGCTCATTGCAATTACCCACCCATTGTAAGTGCGGATCGTCTTCAACCAAATCCAAAAAGGACAAATTATAATCTCCGGGGACTCCAAAGAGGTGTTGCACCCCATAGTCTTTCAGCTTGTCTAAGAGGTATTGCCCGATAGTAGTTTGCATGTCTTTCCTTTTGTAAAGTTTGTGTAACTCTAATCTCATAAACCCAACAACGCCCTAAGTAACTCCCTTAATTATGCCTCCTTGTAGCGTATAGAAACAAGGGTATCTTTCAGGGGCACTTTAAGCCTTTTTACTATACAATGCGCGCTTTATGATGTAAGGGAGTGCATGCAGAATAAAGGGCATAAGAATAAGCGTGTCTTGGTGAAATTTTCTGGGGAAGCGTTGGCAGGGGAAAATCATTTTGGGATTGATATTCAGGTGTTGAGCTACATCGCCAAAGAGATCAAAATGCTCGCCGAACACGGCATAGAAGTGGGAATCGTTATTGGTGGTGGTAATATTATCCGCGGGGTGAGCGCGGCTAAAGGGGGGGTTATTCGGCGCACCAGCGGAGATTACATGGGCATGTTAGCCACAGTGATCAACGCAGTCGCCATGCAAGAGGCACTAGAGCATTTAGGCTTAGAAGTGCGTGTGCAAAGTGCCATTGAGATCAAGGAAATTTGCGAAACCTATATCTACAGAAAGGCGATCCGCCATTTAGAAAAAGGGCGCGTGGTAGTCTTTGGAGCGGGCACGGGCAACCCCTTTTTCACCACCGACACAGCCGCCACTTTGCGCGCTATTGAAATTGGGGCAGATGTGATTGTCAAGGCGACCAAAGTCGATGGGATTTACGATAAAGACCCTAACAAGTTTGAAGACGCGCAAAAAATCGATACGATAAGTTATAATGACGCGCTCATTGGCAATATTGAAGTGATGGATGACACGGCTATTTCCCTAGCCAAAGATAACAAACTCCCTATTGTGGTGTGCAACATGTTTAAAAAAGACAATCTATTACAGGTGGTGAAACACAATCAAGGCGTGTTTTCTGTGGTAAAATAGAGGAAAACTCTAAAGGATATGGCGTTGAGAACAGAGGAAATTGTCGCCCAAGCCCTAGCCAAAGTGGATAATGATCGCTATGTGCTCTCCAATTTGATCTTTACGCGTGTCAAACAGCTGGGAGCTGGGGCTAAACCTTTGGTGGGGCTGGATACCAAGCACCACAAGCTTACCGACATCGCGATCCTAGAAGTCGCGCAAGGGAAAATCAGTCTTGAATGCATTGAACCAAGATACTAAGAAAAAAGTCTATGGGGATTTGCTGGAGATTCTAGGCGCGATCAAGGAAGTTTGTAGCCCGCGCGAGGCCACGCGTATTTTAGAAAATGTTACCCGCATCACCCCTAAGATCACGCATGCCTTAGATGTCGCTTACCACTTTCATGAAGGTCAGACACGCAAGGGTGGTGGTCCCTATATCACCCACCCCATTTGTGTCGCCGCTATTGTAGGCTTTTGCGATGGCGATGAAGCGATGGTGTGCGCAGCTTTGTTGCATGATGTGGTTGAAGACACCCCCTGTAGTGTGGAGTATGTAGAACGCGAATTTGGGGGCGATGTGGCGCATTTGGTAGACGCGCTCACCAAGATCACCGAAATTAGAAAAGAGGAGTTCCCTAAAGATGCCCAAGATTCTAGGCTTTTAGCCTCAGCCCTGACTTTTAGAAAAATTTTAGTGAGCGCGATTGACGATCCGCGTGCTTTGGTGGTGAAAATTAGCGATCGCCTACACAATATTTTAACCCTAGAAGCCCTGCCTAGAGAAAAGCAAATCCGCATCTCCAAAGAAACTTTAGCCGTGTATGCACCCATTGCCAGCCGTCTAGGGATGGCATCCATTAAGAACGAATTAGAAGACAAGAGTTTTTATTACATTTACCCCCAAGAATACCAAGAAATTCGAGCCTACCTCAATGAAAACCAACAATCTCTCTCTCTCAAGCTCAATGGTTTTGCGACCAAATTAGAGAAGTTATTTTTTAAAGCCGGGTTTGCTGAAGGGGATTTTACCATCAGCACGCGCATCAAGCGCCCCTATTCTATTTATCTCAAAATGCAACGCAAGGGCGCGGTGAGCAAGGATGAGATATTAGACTTGATGGCGGTGCGGGTGCTGGTGAAAAACCCGCTGGATTGTTATAGAATTTTGGGCATCGTGCATTTGCGTTTCAAGCCCATTATTTCGCGCTTTAAAGACTATGTCGCCTTGCCTAAGGAGAATGGCTACCAAACTATCCACACGACTATTTTTGATCAATCCTCCATTTATGAAATCCAGGTGCGCACCTTTGAGATGCACATGGGCGCAGAATATGGCAACTCAGCGCATTGGAAATACAAGGCCGGAGGCGCAGAACCGGACGCGCTTAAATGGTTGCACAATTTTAAATACCAAGGTCATGATTCTAAGTCCAACCCCAAAGAATTTTACGCCTTAGTGCAAAACGATCTCTACCGCGAAGACATCACCGTCTTTTCTCCCGATGGGGATACCTACACTTTGCCCGCTGGGGCGATTGTGTTGGACTTCGCCTATATGATCCATAGCGATCTAGGCGATCGCGCTGCTAAAGCCTTTGTGAATAACCAAAAGGCTACTCTCAATCAGGAACTCAGAAGTGGCGATGTGGTGAAAATTATCAAGGGCGAGCACTCTATCCCACGCTACATTTGGATCGACCAGCTCAAGACTTCGCGCGCCAAAAACCACCTCAAATTACAGCGCAAGAACCAGATCAAAGAGATCGACGCAAAGAGCATGATCAATATCCTTTCTTGCATTTTTGAAGGTCCTATTTTCACCCAAGAGATCGGACCCAAAGATTACCCCTTGTTTGAGAAAAAACTCGCGCAATATGGGGTAGAGACCTCTTTGAGTGAAGCTAGCAAGAACATCGGGAATTTAAAAAAATTAGTTGAAGAAATCCAAGAGAAGGTTAAAGAAACCCCCAAACACCAAAAGAAAAAGGTGCAATACAATGAGTTTGGGTTTTTGATGAAGAATCTCTTGCAATTCCGCCTGACTAATAAAATGCTCAACCTCATCAATCCCCACATCGGCTTGAAAAAGAGTTATTTGGAGCATTTCATCATCTACACCAACCCCTATGTGCATGTCAAACAAGTGTTGTTTGATGATTGTTGCCACCCTAAATACGGCGATGAAATTGTGGCGATCATGCCCACCTATAAAGATCACAAGATCGTCGTGCACCATAAACTATGCAAGGAAGTGGGCGCAGAGATCGATTTGGGTTTGCCCATGGTCTTTGTGCAGTGGAGTAAGCGCAAGAGAGAAATCTATAAGGGGATTTTTTTATCTTGAGGATAAAAAAAGCGCGTTAGTGCGTCTGTTAGACTTTTTGGCTAAAAACGACTGCACGATCATGGGCGTGAATTATTTAGCGCATGGGGATAATTTCTCTTCGCATTGTGAAGTTTCTATTGAATACAACGCTAGGGAAGCCAGCGTGCTTAAAGAAATTCTCTCCCAGAGATACCAAGAGAGATTGGTGAGTTTCTTAAGCGCTAAAGACGCTTACCAAGCCTAAAGGACAAGCATGCAAGCACAAATTCAACACGCGATGGCTCAGATCACTAAGGGCATGGGGGAGTGCATTGGTTTAGACTTATTGCAAAGCCTAGTAGAACGCTTTTATCACACCGGGAAACGCTTTATCATCAAGGCAGGTTTTGACCCCACAGCCCCAGATTTGCACCTAGGGCATGCCGTGCTCTTAGAAAAGCTTGCTACCTTGCAAAAACATGGCGGGCTTGTTAAATTTCTCATCGGGGATTTCACCGCACGCATTGGCGATCCCAGTGGCAAGAGTGAAACTAGAAAGCCCTTGAGCGAGGAGGCAGTGCAAGAGAACGCCAAGACTTATGCTAAACAAGTGTTTAAAGTGCTAGACCCCACCTTGACAGAGGTGTGTTTTAATTCCACATGGCTAAATGCTTTGGGGAGTGCGGGGATGTTAGCCCTGAGTGCTAAATTCTCTGTAGCGCGCATGCTAGAGCGCGATGATTTTGAAAAACGCCACCGCGCTAACCAACCCATTAGCATTGTGGAGTTTCTCTACCCCCTGTTGCAGGGTTATGATTCGGTTGTTTTAGAGTGCGATCTAGAATTGGGGGGCAATGATCAAAAGTTTAATCTCTTAGTGGGACGCTTTTTACAACGCGCCTACGGATTAAACAAAGAACAAAGCGTGCTCACCATGCCCTTGCTAGAGGGTTTGGATGGCGTGCACAAGATGAGCAAGAGCTTGGGCAATTACATCGCAATCACTGAGGAGCCCACTAGCATGTATGCCAAGCTTTTGAGCATTAGTGATGATTTGATGTGGCGTTATTACGAGCTTTTGAGCACCAAAACCCCCGAGCAAATCGCCCAATTACAGCGAAGCGTGCAGGAGGGCAAAGCGCACCCTAAAGCAATCAAGGAGGAATTAGCCCTAGAGATCACCACGCGTTGGCACTCTGAGCAACAAGCCCAAAGCGCTAAGGTTGAGTTTGATCAAGTCTTTAGCCAAAAACAAGCCCCAAGCCAGATGCCCGAATGGCATTTTGAAAATGGGGCATGGATTGGCAATGTGCTCAAAGAGAGTCAACTCTGTTCCTCTAGCTCACAAGCGCGCAGGGACATTTTAGGGGGGGGGGTGCGCCTCAATCACGAGGTGCTAAAAGATGATCGCTACCAATTTAGCCAAGGCTCTTATGTCCTGCAGGTGGGGAAAAGAAAATTTGCCTTGGTCCATATCCACTAAAAGGATAGCGCATGGTTTCCACACTCAAACCCCTAAAAATTGGCAAACACACCCTCAAGTATCCTATTTTTCAAGGGGGTATGGGGGTGGGGATCAGTTGGGATGAATTAGCCGGCAGTGCCGCTAAAGAGGGCATTTTGGGCGTGATCTCAGCGGTAGGCACGGGCTATTATAAGAATATGCGCTTTGTAGAAAAGATGGTCGCTAAAAAGCCCTTTGAAGCCTTGAATTTCTACTCCAAACAAGCCCTCAATGAAATCTTTAAAAACGCCCGTAAAATCTGTGGTTCTAACCCTTTGGGCGCGAATATCTTGCATGCGATCAATGAATACGGGCGGGTGGTGCGCGATGCCTGTGAGGCAGGGGCGAATGTGATCATCACTGGAGCGGGCTTGCCCACCAACATGCCCGAATTCACTAAAGATTTCCCCAATGTGGCACTGGTGCCCATTATCTCCTCTATTAAAGCCTTACACATCATCTGCAAACGCTGGAGCGCGCGCTATAAACGCGTGCCCGATGCGATCATCGTAGAAGGACCTCTAAGCGGGGGGCATCAGGGCTTTAAATATGAGGATTGCTTTAAAGAAGAGTTCCAGCTAGAAAACTTGGTCCCGGGCATTGTAGAAGCCTCCAAAGAATGGGGCAATATTCCCATTATTGCAGCTGGGGGCATTTGGGATCGCAAGGACATAGACACCATGCTCTCTTTGGGGGCTAGTGGGGTGCAGATGGCAACACGCTTTCTAGGCACCAAAGAATGCGATGCTAAGGTGTATGCGCAGATTTTACCCTCTTTGCAAAAAGAGGACATCTTGCTTATTAAATCCCCGGTGGGTTACCCCGCGCGCGCGATCAATACGGGGGTGCTCAAACGCATCAAAGAGGGCAATGCCCCTAAGATCGCCTGTGTGAGTAATTGTGTCGCGCCCTGCAACCGTGGCGAAGAAGCCAAGAAAGTGGGTTATTGTATCGCCGATGGGCTGGGGCGCAGTTATCTGGGCAATAAAGAAGAGGGGCTTTATTTCACGGGGGCCAATGGGTATAGAATCGAGCGCATTTTAAGCGTGCACGAGCTGGTGCAAGAACTCATCAAGGGCTAAATGGGTGCGCTTTGTCATTTGTCTGCTCATTGGGATTTACGCGCATGCCTTGAGTATCACGCAGGTTGTGCCCTTTGGCACAAGTAGCGTGCGTTTGAGCTTTGATCAACCCCTTGGCAAACACCATATCAAACAAACCCATGTGGGCAAGTTTGAGAGCGTGCTAGACATCAGGGCGCATTTCAAACTCCCGCCCAAACATTACCATTTTGATAACCAGACTTCTATTAGTATTGCACGCAGTAAAGCAGGCTTGGCTAAGATAGTCGTGCTCTATCCAGAGGGGAGTTATAAGATCAACCACACGGACAAGCACCTCTATATCATCATCACCACCCCCCAACACCCCCCAGCCCCCAACA
>NZ_QXQR01000010.1:0-53545 GCF_003660355.1 Helicobacter sp. L8 | reverse complement strand
ACCAACACCCCCCCCCAAAAGCACCCCCGCCCCAACCGCATTAAACAGGGCAGAGGACACCACGCCCAGCACCCTGAGCAAGTCGGGGTAAAAAACATCACTAAAGCCAATGAGCGGGGCAATTTGGGCTTTCATAAGGAGCTCAAAGCCGGGGTAGAAACCAATAATAAGATTCACATCAACCATTTAAACCCCCATTACAAATTAGACCTCAATGTCAAAGCCCGCCTTAAAATTACCCCTCTAGGGGGCTTAGGCGAGATCGGGGGGAATATGATGGTCATTGAAACCATGCACCAAGCGATTATCATTGATGTGGGCATGAGTTTTCCTAGTGAGGACATGCATGGGGTGGATATTCTCATCCCAGATTTTAGCTATCTGCACAGCATTAAAGATAAGATTGTAGGCGTGCTCATCACCCATGCCCATGAGGATCACATCGGGGCTGTGCCCTATCTCTTTAAAGAATTGCAATTCCCTCTCTATGGCACACCCTTAAGCTTGGGGATGATCGGCAATAAATTTGACGAACATGGACTCAAGAAGTTTAAGAGTTTCTTTAAAATGGTGCAAAAACGCCAGCCCATTCAAATTGGCGAATTTATTGTGGAGTGGATTCACATCACCCACTCCATTATTGACGCGAGCGCGCTAGCCATCCAAACCAAAGTGGGCACAATCATCCATAGCGGGGATTTTAAAATCGATCACACCCCAGTGGATAATTTGCCCAGCGATCTCTATAGGCTTGCTTATTATGGCGAACAGGGGGTGATGTTGCTACTGAGTGATAGCACCAATTCTTATAAACCGGGCATTACCCCTAGTGAAACTAGCGTGGGACCTGTGTTTGAAAACCTTTTTAAGAGTGCTAAGGGGCGCGTGATTATGAGCACCTTTTCCTCTAATATCCACCGGGTGTATCAGGCAATTCAGCATGCCCTCAAGCATAACCGCAAGGTCGCTGTGATTGGGCGTTCTATGGAGAAAAACCTAGATATCGCTAGAGAGTTAGGCTATATCCACCTGCCCTCTAAGGTTTTCATTGAAGCCCATGAGGTAGAAAAGCTCCCCGATCATGAGGTCTTTATTGTAACCACGGGCTCGCAGGGAGAAACCATGAGCGCGCTCTATCGCATGGCAACCGATGAACACCGCCATATTAGCATTAAGCCTAGCGATCTAGTCATCATCTCGGCTAAGGCGATCCCGGGCAATGAAGCCAGCGTTTCTAGTATCTTAAACTTGCTGATGAAAAAAGATGCCCAAGTGGTGCACCATGCCTTTGACATCCATGTGAGCGGGCATGCCGCCCAAGAGGAGCAAAAGCTGATGTTGCGCCTCATCAAGCCTAAGTTTTTCTTACCCGTGCATGGGGAGTATAACCATGTCGCCAAGCATAAAGAAACCGCGATGGCGTGCGGAATCCCGGAGAAAAATATCTATCTGATGGAAGATGGGGATCAAGTGGAGGTCAATCCTAACTTTATGCGCAAGGTTAAGAGTATCAAGAGTGGCAAACACTATGTGGACAACACCAACAATGTCAGCATTGAGCAAAAAATCGTAGATGAGCGCTTGGAGATCGCTAGTGCCGGACTACTTAGCGCGGTGTTATTCATCTCTAAAGAAGCCCAAAGCTTGATGCCCCATTCTAAAATTAGCAGTGTGGGGATTGTCAATCTCAAAGAAGAGCGCCACTTCTTAGAGGATTTGCAAGATTCGCTAGGCTTGCACATTAAAGCCCTACGCCAAGATGTGCTGGGCAATCACAAGTCCTTAGATGAGAGTGTAAGGCATTTCTTGCGTAAAGCCCTTTTCAAGCACACCAAGAAATACCCGGCTATTGTCAGCCATGTCTTTGTGAGCTAGCCATGCGCGCGTGGGTGTTAGGGGTGTTGTTGGCAATGGGGGCATTACAAAGTGCACAGGAGAGAGGCATGCATACGATTTACTTAGCAGGGGGGTGTTTTTGGGGATTAGAGGCGTATATGGAGCGCATTTATGGGGTGAAAAACGCGCTAGTGGGCTATGCTAATGGAAAGAGCGATCAAACCAACTACCACGAATTGCATAACACCGACCACGCTGAAACGGTGAAGGTGGAGTTTGACCCTAAAGAAATTAGCCTAGATAAACTCTTGCTCTACTATTTCAAGGTGATCGATCCGACCAGTTTAAACCAACAGGGCAATGATAGGGGCAGGCAGTATCGCACCGGGATTTACTACACCGATTCTAAAGATGAACCCATCATCGCCAAAGCCCTAGCCAATTTGCAAAGCCACTACCAACAAAAGGTGCGCATTGAGCTAGAACCCCTTAAAAATTTCGTAGTCGCAGAGGAATACCACCAAGACTATTTGAAGAAAAACCCGGGGGGGTATTGCCATATTGATCTCAAAAAGGCTGATGAGGTGGTGATCGACCCTAAGGACTACCACAAGCCCGATCAAGCCACGCTCAAAAAACAACTCACAGATTTACAATACAAGGTAACCCAAGAGAACTACACAGAACGCCCCTTTGAAAACGAGTATGACACTCTGTTTAAACCCGGGATTTATGTAGATATTACCACCGGCGAGCCCTTGTTTCTTTCTACAGACAAATTTGATAGCGGGTGTGGGTGGCCCGCCTTTGCTAAACCCATTAGTAAAGAGGTGGTGGGGTATGAAAAGGACACCAGCTACAATCGTATCCGCACCGAAGTGCGTAGCCGTGTAGGCAAGGCGCATTTAGGGCATGTCTTTGAGGATGGACCTAAAGAGTTGGGGGGCTTGCGCTATTGTATCAATAGTGCGGCGCTCAAATTCATCCCCTTAGAGGACATGGAGGCTAAGGGCTATGGCTATTTAGTGCCCATGCTCAAAAAAGCCTTAGTTAAGCAAGAGATTAAGCGTTAATGCGCTCCCTAGATTATGGCGCGCTTGCCTCTCATACACTCGATCTAGCCATAGATGCGCTCACACGCACTAAAGAATCTTTAAATCATGCCAAATTAGAGCCCATGATCACATGCCTAGCCAACGCGCCCCTAGTGGTGGTGATGGGGGTGGGTAAGAGCGCGCATATCGGGCGCAAGATCGCGGCTACTCTCACTAGCACGGGCACTAGGGCGATCTTTTTGCACCCCACTGAAGCCCTGCATGGAGATATGGGGATCGTGGGGGAAAAAGATGTCATCTTAGCCATTAGCTATGGGGGCGAGAGTGTGGAACTCTTAGAGGCGTTGCGCTTTATAAAAAGTGGGGGCGTGGTGGCGATGAGCAAAAGCCCTAATAGCTCCTTGGGCAAGCTGGCTAAGCACCACTTAAGCCTAAACATTGACAAAGAAGCCTGTGCTTTTAACATGGTGCCCACCACCTCCACCACCTTAAGCCTAGCCTTAGGCGATGTTTTGGCGGTGTGCTTGATGGCATATAAGGGCTTTGCCCAAAGCGATTTTGCGCGCTACCACCCGGGGGGCTTGCTGGGTAAAAAAATGCACCTACGCGTGCGCGACATTTATCGCACCCATGCCCTCCCCCTAGTGAGCGCACAAGCCTCTTTGCATGAAGCCCTTCTAGAAGCCACCCATCAGGGTTTGGGCAACGCGCTTTTGCTCAATGAAAATCAAGAACTTGTAGGGGTGCTAAGCGATGGGGATATTCGGCGCGCGCTCCTGCAGGCAGACTTTGATCGCTGCGCCCCCGCACGCGCCTTTGCGACCCTAGAGCCCAAAACCATCCAAGACCCAGATATGTTAGTGCTAGACGCGCTAGACTTCATAGAAACCCACCAAATCTCTTTACTCATCGTGCTAGACGCGCATAAAAAAGTGCTAGGGGTGGTGCACTTACACGCTTTGCTAGCCTTAGGACTTAAAGACATCAAGGAGTAGCGATGTTTGAACGCTTAGAACAACTCATTAAAGATATTGAAAACGCCAAAGAGGAGGTAGAATTACTCTTAAAGCTAGCCAATGTGAGTTTAAGCGATTTTATTTTGATGAAGCGCGGGAGTTTAGACATCCCACAGAGTTTGGACATGGCTTTTTACACCCAAATTAGCGAGCATGTGGAGGAGCTTAAGGAGTGTATTAACGCGCTCAATAAATACAAAAAAGAAATGTTAGTTTTTTAAAGGTTTGGCATGTGTGGGATTGTGGGCTATTTGGGCGTTTTAGAGCGAGTAGAGCTGTTGCTAGGAGGGCTTAAAGAGTTAGAGTATCGGGGTTATGATAGCGCGGGGTTAGCCTTGCTAGGGGAGGGCGCACGCTTGCAGGTGTTTAAAACCAGTGGCAAAATCAGCGCACTAGAAAACTTAGTGCAGGGGGTGCACACACAGGGCTTAGGGGTGGGGATCGCCCACACGCGTTGGGCAACCCATGGCAAACCCACCACGCAAAACGCCCACCCGCATGCCTACCGCTCCAGCGCGATCGTGCACAATGGGATCATTGAAAATTACGCCCCGCTTAAAGCGCAATTAGAACAAAAAGGGCATGTTTTTTCTAGCCAAACTGATAGCGAGGTGGTGGTGCATTTATTTGAGCAGAATTTAGAGCAAAACCCCCCTAGCAACCTAGAACAAGCCCTACAAGTCTTTAAAGAAACGATCGCTAGGCTAGAGGGCGCGTATGCGATCTTGCTTATTTGTGAGCACTATCCTCATTGTATTTTTTATGCCAAAAAACACTCGCCTTTGCTCATTGCCACGGGTGAGGGCGGGGTGTATTTTGCTAGCGCGCCCAATGCGCTTTGTGGGCATGCAAGTTACATGGTGCGCTTGGAGGAGGGGAGTGTAGGGGTGTTAGATGTTACCAAGCCCTTAGATTTGCAAGCCTTAGGAGAGGTGCAACCAGTTAGCACCACCCAACAGAGCGATAAAGAGGGTTTTAGCACTTTCATGGAAAAAGAGATTTACGAGCAACCCAAAGTGCTAAGTTTGCTAGGGCGACTTTGCGCTGATCGCGTGTGTTTGGAATTACCCACAGATTTTTTAAAAGGGGTGAGCTGTATTAGCATTAGCGCGTGTGGGACAAGTTACCACGCCGGGCTAGTGGGCAAGTATTTGATCGAGAGTTTAACCGGGGTGAAAGTGCAGGTCGAGCTAGCTAGTGAATACCGCTATGGGCATTTTGCCACCCAAGAGGGCGAGCTTTTTATGGCGATCTCACAGAGTGGGGAGAGTGCGGACACCCTAGAGGCGTTGCGCCTAGCCAAAAATTTGGGCTTAAAAACCCTTAGCCTTTGCAACACCCAAAGTTCGAGCATGGCAGGCATGGCGGATGGCTTGCTGTTAACCCATGCAGGGCTAGAGCGTAGCGTAGCCTCTACCAAAGCCTTTACAAGTCAAGTCTTGATTTTATGGCTGTTGGCATTGCAATTAGCCCAAGAGAGGCGCACCCTAAGCACAGAGGATCTACAAACACAAATTAAAGCCGTGCAAGCCAGCTTAAAGGCGATGCAAGAGGGGTTGGAATTGCACGAGCGCGTGCGTGAGATTAGCGCGCAAATGCTAGAGCGGGATTTAAAGGGGTATTTTTTCATGGGTAGGGGGGTCTTTTACCCCCTAGCCCTAGAGGGCGCGCTCAAACTCAAAGAGATCGCCTATGTGCATGCGCAAGGTTATGCTAGCGCAGAGATGAAACATGGTCCCATTGCCCTAGCCGACTCTAGCTTGCTTAGCACCACTTTACTCCCCCAACACCTCTTATTTGCCAAAAATTTAAGCAATGTAGAAGAATTGCGCGCGCGCGATTCGCTCATTTTTGCCTTGAGCCCCACGCCTATATCTAATGCCACCTTTCAAATCCAAACCCGCGCCTACGATCACTACATGCCCGAGTTTTTTCACATGCTGGTGATCTTGCAACTCTTTGCCCTAGAGATGGCACAACTCAAAGGCTTAGATGTGGATAAACCGCGTAACTTAGCCAAGAGTGTAACTGTAGAGTGATGGGCGCGACCCCTATTTATATCATCCACTTGAGCCAGAGTAGCAGAGATGTTACGCCTTTGCTATGGCATTTGGACTATCTGCTAAAGCGATCGCGCACCCCTGATGCCTTTGAGATCGCCTTATTTGAGGGAGTCAATGGTAAAGAGGATTTTGCTAAGGGGGGGATCACTCTCAAGCACACCCATCCCGTGCTTAATGACTTTGCCCCCAGTATCCCTAAGCGCGCCCAAATCCTAGAACTTATGCGCCTTGCCTTGCGCATGCGGGTGAATTTTCAGAGTTTGGGGCAACTGGGCTGTTTTGCTAGCCATTTTTTGCTTTGGCAGGAGTGCGTCAAGTTGCAAAAGCCCATCATTGTGTTAGAAGATGATGTCCTACCTACTTTTGATTTTTATGAAAAGTGCGCTTTGAGTTTGGAGGCGATCAATACTGGACAAGCCCAAGTTGTGCGTCTCTTTTCGCTCTATTTCAAGCACCATCAAATCAAAAGCGCGCTCACCCATTATTTTGATTGGATTTTTAGCCCCTATGGGGGGATGGGCACACAGGGCTATATTTTAAGCCCACAGGGCGCACAAAAACTCTTAAAAGCCTGCCCGCCTCAATGGGTTTTGCCCGTGGACACTTACATGGACGCGCACTACACCCACCATGCTAAAACCCTCACGCTAAAATCCTACGCTCTGCTGGTTGAAAATATCCCCACTCAAGTGCCCCATGCCAGCACCCAGCATTTTAGAGGGCGGCTTAAAGACCTCTCATTGTGGTTGCGTCTGTGTAATTATGTCTTAAAAGTCCGTCTGTGTTGTTACCACCTCTTTAATCTCCTCTTTAGGCGTTTTTAATGCAAAACAAACCCTCTTTGTATGCGCTCACTTTGGCGCAATGGCAAAACTATTGCACGCAACATGGCTTTAAACCCTTTGTGGCTAAACAACTCTATGCGTGGCTTTATCAGCGTTATGCTAGCCTAGATCAAATGCACAATCTCCCCAAAGCCTTTAAGGAGGCATTGCATGCCGATTTTGAGGTGCGCCCCCTAGAGGTACTAGAGTGCCAACAAAGCGCAGATAAGAGCGTGAAATACCTCTTTAAAACCTCTGATGGGCATAGTTTTGAGAGTGTTTACATGGTGATGCGAGAAGCTAAGCAGGGAGAAACACAAGAGAAAATCACGCTGTGCTTGAGTTGTCAAATTGGGTGCAAGGTAGGCTGTGTGTTTTGCGCGACCGCTAAGGGGGGCTTTGTGCGCAATTTAAGCGCGGGCGAGATTGTAGAGCAGGTGGTCGCCCTCAAGCGTGCCCACCAGCTAGAACCCACTAGGGGGATCAATTTAGTTTTTATGGGCATGGGCGAGCCCTTGCATAATTTTACACAGGTGGTGCGCGCGCTAGAGATTTTAAGCACCCATGAAGGGCTCAATATTGCCCCTAGACGCATCACCATTTCTACAAGCGGGGTCGTGCCTGCCCTGCAAACTTTAGGCGCGCTCAATTTGGGCGTGCAGTTGGCGATCTCTTTGCATGCGGTCAATGACAGCCTGCGTTCCAAACTGATGCCCATTAACAAGCTTTACAATTTAGAATCCTTGATTAGCGCGCTCAAAGCTTTCCCCCTAGACAAACGCAAGCGGGTGATGTTTGAATACTTGATGATTAAAGACACCAACGACTCGCTAAGCCACGCCAAAGACTTATTAAGACTGCTCAATGGGCTTAAGGCTAAGATCAATCTCATCCCCTACAATTCTACCCCCCATTCTAAATTTCAACGCCCAGACTTAGAGAGGGTGCAAGCTTTCGCGGATTTTCTCAATCAAAAGGGTTTGCTCTGCACCATTCGCATTTCTAAAGGGCAGGACATCGCGGCTGGTTGCGGGCAACTTAGAGAAAAACGCCTCACAAAGGAAGAGTCATGAAAAAACACCTCATCATCAACGCATCGTCCTTGATGGAAAAACACCCCTCAGGCATTGGGGTTTACTCCTGTGCTTTGGCGCGTGCGCTAGAAAAAGCATTTTCAAATAGAGAGGATATTGTGTTGCACTTCTATGCAGATTACACACTCTATCCAAGTATTAAAGCCCTAGAAATAGCAAAATTAGCCCTAGAAGCCTCCAGATCTTCTTTGTTCAATCGGGTTGTGCGTAAAATTTTGAGGACTTTTCTTGCCAAACACTACCACGCCTATTTACAACGCCATTTGCAACGCAAAAAGACCGCATTCTACCGCTCTCTCTCTCTCTCTCTCTCTCTCTCTCTCTCTCTCTCTCTCTCTACATAGAGCCTAAATTGCTCGATGAATCTACAAGTATCCTTGCGCACATTGAGGCAAATATCTTGGGGATTATCCACGATGTCCCCTTTAGCCCAGAATGGTGCTTGGACGCGCAAACACAAGCCTCATTAAAGATGCCTTTAGAAACGCTCATTAAACGCAGTTGTGAGATTATTTGCTTTAGTGCCTGTGTCAAACAGGACATTCTCAACCACGCGCAATACATGGGGGCTAAAATCCATGTTATCCCCCATGGACTAAGAAATTACAGCGTTCTAACACCTTGCTCCTTGCCTCCTGCTTTAAAAGAACAAGGCTTTATTCTAGCAGTGGGGGCTAAGGGTAAGCGTAAGAACCTCAAAAATCTCATCAATGCCTTTAAACTGTTGCCCACAGATTTGCAAGCGCGCTACAAAATTGCACTAACGGGCACGGAGTGGAATATAGATGAAAATTTTTTAGAAATGGTGGGCGAAAGCTTTGTTGTAGATCTAGGCTTTGTATCTGATGCGCTCCTTGCTAGCCTTTATAAGAGCGCTAGGGTATTGTGGTATGGTAGTTTGGCTGAGGGCTTTGGTTTGCCCATGCTAGAAGCGATGGAGGCGGGCTTGGTGGTTTTAGCCAGCCATGTTTCTTGCATGCCAGAAGTTCTAGGCGATGCGGGCATTTACTGCGATCCCTATAGTGTCCAAGACATCGCCACACAACTAGAGCGCGCGCTAGTAGATGAGTCTTTGCGCGCTGCTTGCATTGCTAGGGGGAAGAAACGGGTTAAACAATTTGACTTGAAAAAAAGCATGCAAGCGCATATAGAAGTCATAGAAAACCTCTTGGAGAATCCTAGCGCGCGTGGATAAAGTATTGGCAGCGATAAAAACGCTCGCCTAAATTAGGTTGTTGGAGCAAGGCGTGGAGTTTTTGGCGACTCAAGGGCTTGGCTTGTGTGAGCTCTTTTAGCAAAACGCGTTGTTTGCGCCCCTTTAGTGTGGGCTCTAGGCGTTTGAAAAACGCGCTTTGCAGCACGGCTTGTTTGCTAATACGGGTGTGGCAAGCCCCTAGAATATCTTGTAAAAGGGTGGTGTGGGAGTGGGTTAAATGGCTGTAATGTTCCTCTAGGGTCGCAAAATAACGCTGTTGCAAGCGCGCGCATTGGGCTTGTTCGCTAGCTTTGATTTTTAGCCCCGCGCCTAGTTGGTTGAAGAGATCGTTTTTGGCGCAATTATTCAATAGGGTATGGAAAGATTGCTGGGTTGGTGGGGGGAGTTTAGCCTCTTGGGCTTGCGTGTCCTGCACTTCGGCTAGTAAGTCGCTACGGCGGATTTCAACGCTATTGGGGATGGGCGTGCCTTGGATGTCTTGAGAAGAGAGCCCTATATCTGGTTGCGCGGGGGTTTGGGGGATGTCATCAAAGCTGGGGGGTTCTAGGCGGGTGTAGTAAGTTACATCGCCCTGTTTAGAAACCGTGAAATCGCTCAGTTGATCTTGGTTATTTGAAGAGAGTGAAGAGAGCGCAAAGAAGGGAAAAAAGCCCATGCACCCCCAAGCCCAAAGACCCAAAACCCCCACACACCACAAACGCCAATCCATGCCACTCCTTGATTAAAAAATGCCTTTAGTATAACAGATTTCCTCTCTTGACAACATTTTTATTTTTCTTTAAAATAGAGCCCTTATTTTAATAGAAACAAGGAGTTTCATGTCAAGCACGAGTCGCAAACTTTTAACCACCACCGCCTTTACACTCTTAAGCCTAGCCCCCTTGAGTGCGGAGCGCAATGGAGCCTTTGCCGCGGCGGGTTTCCAGTATTCTGATATGGCTAGCACCCCCATCACCAACTCCACAACTAATCCTAATGCGCTAGATCAAGATGTGCTGTGTAATATCAGCGGTCCAACTGCGTCCGCTCCGGCAAATTGCCAACAAAACCAACAGCAATTGCTTAGCACGCTCTTTAAAAACAAGGGCACTTATTCGGGCAACCTCTATGGGATGGATGTGCTAGTGGGTTACAAGCAGTTCTTTGGGAAGAAAAAGCGTTTTGGGTTGCGCTACTATGGCTTGTTTAGCGGGCAGGGAGGCAATTATAGGAGCGCGTTCTCCCCTGCTGTGTGGGGTTCTCTCTCTAATTATTTCTATGGCGCGGGTGTGGATGTGCTATTGAACTTCTTTGAGAAAAAGGACTATGTAGTCGGGGTCTTTGGGGGCGCGATGATTGGGGGGAGTTCTTGGTCTATGGGGAATGGTCGCGTCCATGGGGGCTGTGTGGGGCAACAGTTCGCCAGTTCTGGGAGCTGGCAGATGATTTGCCAAAATGTGAACAAGCAACTCAAGGCTATGGCGGACAGCTATAACCGCAATGGCAACACGGCGAGCTTTTCTAACAACTGGGTGCAGTTCATCTTTAACTTCGGGCTACGCGCCAATTTGAGTCAACACAACGGGTTTGAAGTGGGCGTGCGCGTCCCTGTCATCAATGATCCCATCTTCAAACTCCATATCAAGGACAGCGTCAAGGTGGATTTCGCCTTCCGCCGTGTGATCGCCGTCTTTGCTAACTATGTCTACAACTTTTAAAGTTGCTCTAGCACAGCATGGGGGGATTTAAAGGGCAAATTGAAAGCCCGCGCGATCCCCTCTTGGGTAAGATAGCCTTGATAGGCACTCAAGCCCCCTAGAGTGTTTGCCACGATGGGGGTATTAGCCTGCAAAAATCCCTTTAAGCCATGTTGGAGAAAATAGAGCAAATAGGGCATGCTGGCATGGCTATAGGCGATCGAGCTACTTTTAGCCACCACACCGGGCATATTGGGCACGCCATAGTGCAAAAGCCCCTCTTGCAAGTAAAGCGGGTTGGAGTGGCTAGTTTGGCGGATGCTCTCCACACACCCGCCCAAATCGCAAGCTACATCGATCACCACCCCGCCCTTTTGCATCTTCTGTAAATGGCGTTTTAAAATCACTTTGGGCGTGGCTGTAGCGGTTTGTAACACCGCACCCACTAAGCCTACCGCTCCCTCTAGGGCGTAGAGAATATTTGGCTCATTCACACTCAACACTTCTAAATGGTGCAAATAGGTGTAGGGGTGATCTTGCAATTTGGCGTAATTGAGTTCTAACACCACCACACGCGCCCCCATCAGACTCAACGCCCTAGCCGCCTCTAACCCCACCACGCCCCCGCCTACAACCACCACCTTAGCGCGCGCCTGCCCAGCCAACCCGCCTAGCATCACTCCAAGCCCAAAGACCCCGGGCAAATGCTCTAAGCCTAGCAAATAATGTTGCACCAAATGCGCGGCTAATTGCCCAGCTAGCACACTCATAGGGGCTAAGATGGGGTAATTGTGCTTGGGACCCGCGATAGTTTCTGTGCAGATAGAGAGAATCTTTTTTTCTACCAACATGGAGGCTAGGGGTTTGTTATAAGCCAAATCCAAGTAACTAAATAAAGTCGCCCCCTCTTGTAAAAGCGCATACTCCTCCTCTAGGGGTTCTTTACATTTGACCACCACGCTTTGCGCCCATGCCTCTTGCTTGCTAACAAGGCGCGCCCCAGCGCGCGCGTAAGCCGTGTCCTCATACCCGCTTGACACCCCCGCCCCCTCCTGCACGCATAACTCTATGGGCGCGTTTTGGATAAGATAAGCCACATCTTTTGGCACAAGTGCCACACGCGCCTCTAAATCCATGTTCTCTTTGGGTAAACCCACACTTAGCATACACCCCCCCCTAGCAATAACTACAGATTTTATTCGATCGCACCTTGGCGTTTTTGCACAAATGCTTAACCACGCTGTGGATAATCTCTAAGACCACCGGCGCGTCTTCTTGAATGCCCACTTGAGGGTTGTATTCGGTGATCTCTAGGGCGGCTAATTTGGGCGCAAAGCGTTTTAGGAGCAACACCAGCAAGGCTTTTAATTCTTCGGGGCGTAGCCCTCCATTTTCGCGCACCCCCGTAGAGTGGAAGAGTTTGCCATCCATGATGTCTAAATCTAAACTCAGATACACCAAGTCCACTTCTGCTAACGCCGCTTGCGCTTGGCGCACACACCCCTCCATGTCCGCTTGGATGTCTGGCACTCTAAATAAAGGAATATGGTGCGTGGCAATCATGGCATCCTCGCTAGGCTCCGTGCTACGCACCCCAAAATACACCAAATGGCGCGGATCAAAGGCTTTTGCGCCCCCCTCTATGCCTAAGTGGCATAGTTGTTGCCAAAAGTGCTCTTCTCTAGCATTGAGTTGGTTATGCCCTGAGTGGACTTGGTTAATCAACATCCCCAAGGGCATGCCATGCAAATGCCCGGTATCGCTGTCATAAGCGGTGTGGATGTCCGCATGCGCGTCTAGGTATAGCACCCCGATGTTCTTATCTGGGTGCACTCCGCGCAAGGCTTGCAAAATCCCAAAGACATTGGCATGTTCTGAGCTCAAGATCAAGGGGAAATTCTTGCTTTTAAACACCCCGTGCATTTTGGGGATCAAGGTGTCCCTACAAAAGACAAAGTAGTCTTCAAAATTCTTGGCGAATCTAAAGAAAGTGTCTAACAAACATTGCTTTTGGCGGATGAGCACCATGTGTTCGGTGATCTCAGGATAAGAGTCAATTAAAGCCCGCCTGAGCTCTTGCACGCCCTGATTGCTCCCTTGCTTAGAAGCCCCTAACTCTGCTGCCAAACTCACTAAAATCATCTGTTCTCCTTTAATGTGCGCTCGCGCTTGAAATGCCAATCCCGCTTTGGGCGCGAAAATCCTGCGCGCCAAAGCCCGCTTTATCTATTTGTGCCCTAGGACTTTTGTCCGCCTTAGAAATAAGATAAATAAGAATAAAAGTCAAGGGCATAGAAAAAAGAGCAGGGTGATCATAGGGGAAGATCGCTTGAGCATGCCCTAGACTTTTCACCCAAATGCTAGGGCTGAGCACCACCATGCACACCACAGCCAGCCAGCCAACCAGCCCGCCCCAAAACGCCCCCCTAGTGGTGAGATTTTTCCAATAAATGCTCAAAAAGAGAATGGGAAAATTCACGCTAGCGGCAATCCCAAAAGCTAAGCCTACCATGAAAGCCACATTTTGGTTTTCAAACACCAAGCCTAGCACGATAGCCAAAACCCCTAAACCAATAGTCGCGCCCTTAGTAACGCGCATTTCTAATTTGGGATCGCACACCCCTCCTTTAAAGGCATGCACGAAGAGATCATGGCTAATAGCCCCTGCCCCTGAGATGGCTAGCCCTGATACTACGGCTAAAATCGTAGCAAAAGCCACCGCGCTAATAAAGCCCAAAAACACATCGCCCCCCACGACCCCGGCTAAATTAATGGCGACCATGTTTTTCACCCCATTATAAACCCCATTAGGACCTACAAATTGCGGGTGGGCATAGAGCAGGGCGATCGCCCCAAAGCCAATAATGAAAGTCAAAATGTAGAAATACCCAATGAAACCTGTCGCATAAAAGACCGATTTACGCGCCTCTTTAGCGTCTTTGACCGTGAAAAAGCGCATCAAAATATGGGGCAATCCGGCCGTGCCAAACATGAGGGCGAGCCCTAAGGAGATCGCCGCGGTGGTGTTGGGTAAAAAGGTGCCCGGAGCCATGATCGCCTCGCCCTTAGGGTGGTGTTTGATCGCTTGGGCGAAGTAGTAGCTTAGATCAAATTTGGTTAGATACAAGATCATAATCGCCATGAAAGACGCGCCAAAGAGCAATAAGATCGCCTTGATAATCTGCACCCAAGTGGTGGCGTGCATGCCCCCAAAGGCGACATAACAAATCATCAAAATCCCTACCAAGATCACCGCCACGCTGTAGGGCAGCCCAAAGAGCAGTTGAATCAACTGCCCCGCACCCACCATTTGGGCGATGAGATAGAAGACCACCACACTCAAAGCGGAGATCGCTGAAATCACGCGGATAGGTTTGGCTTCTAGGCGGTAAGCCGTGATGTCTGCAAAGGTGAATTTGCCTAGATTGCGAAACTTTTCAGCGATCAAAAACAAGATAATGGGCCAACCCACCAAAAAGCCCACCGAATAAATCAGCCCATCAAAGCCGTTGGTAAAGACTAGAGCCGTGATCCCTAGAAAACTTGCCGCGCTCATGTAATCCCCAGCGATGGCGATCCCATTTTGTAACCCGGTGATACTCCCCCCAGCGGTGTAAAACCCGCTCGCGCTCTGACTCTTCTTGCTAGAAAAATAGGTGATACACAGGGTGCTCAGCACAAAGATCACAAACATAGACACCGCGATGGGGTTGAACTTCTGCGTGCTCACAGGCATGGATTCTAAGCTAGCTCCCCACAACCCCTCCACCCCTAAAAGCGCGATAAGAATACTTAAATTAATGCGCGCCATGTTGCATCTCCTCAAGCGCGCCACTAGATTTTAATTGCTTTAAAATCTCAGCTTGGGTGCGATCAAAATGCTCATTGGCTAGAAAAGTATAAAGCCCTGTGAGCACGATACACAGCACGATGAGGAAAACCCCAGCGATGATCCCCAAAGTGATGGCACTTGGACCTAAGCGGTAACCTAACACCTGCGGGAATAACCCAATGCCCAGCACAAAGGCGTAATAACACACAAAGACCACAATGGACAACCCCCAACAGACCTTGTTGCGCAAACACACAAACTCCTTAAACGCTTGGATGGATTTTTGGTAGGCTTCTGGCATTAGCCACTCCTTATATTGAGATATAAAGCCATTTTACACGCAATTAAAGATAGCAAAGATTTTTAAGGAGTTTCCTCCACTGGAAGCCAAAAAGTGCTGTAGATTTTGGTAACGCCTAGGAGGCGCGCGATCGCGCCCTTGGGGTTTTAGGGGAGTAGAGATTTAAACCAAGCAGGACGGGAGTCTTGGGAGCTGGGCGCGCGCTGTTCGATCACGCGTTTTTGTTCGCGCACTTCCTCATGCACCTCTTTGATATCGCCCTTTTGGTAAGTGCGTTTGACTTTCACGCTCACGCTTTCGTGGATGATGACAGCACCCTCTGTGGGCTGGCTAAATCCCATAAACCCAAAGGAAACCGCACTAGGGGTTTGATTGACCTCTGGGTCTTGCTCGATTCGTGCAGGTGTTTTATCTTCCATGCGACTCCTTTAGTGGTGTTTAGAGCTCAATGCTAGCCTCCCCAACTTAAGGGGGGCTTACACCGCGCTAGTCCTCAATTTGGTTGGTTTTCAAGCGCTTGGCGTAAATTTTACGCAACTTTCTAATGTCTTGCTGGACCTCAAACACCCCATGCCAGTGGGAGTAATCTGGTCCGCCCATGATCCCACCTTGGCGCATACGGCGACCCTCATGGTGCCAGAGGTGATACATGACATTTTGGAAGTCATCAGCCCACATGTCCTTGCCTAATAAATGCTTCTTGGCTAATTCTTCCTTCATCTTCACCGCCTCTTTCCAATACTCGTTGTAGAGCAAGATATTCTTATCAGCCATGAGGAAGAAGTTGTCAATGTGGGTGGAGTTGTGGCAGTCTATACAGCCCGCTTTCATTTCCGCGCGCGCGGCTTCTGGACCCTTAGGGTTGCCCGCCAAAGGATTGCCATGCGTGAGTTTGTAACCATCTTTGTAGGCATCGCTGGCGGTTTCATACCCTCCCGTTCTAAGCTTGCTCAAAGGCAAGAAGAGATTCCATTTTAAACGGCGGCTCACATTGTGGGTTACCGCGCTCTTAGAATTGCCACTCATATGGCATGTCGCGCAAGTGGGGGCTCTAAAGTCGGGCACTTTCCAAGTCCCGGGCGCGGCATCAAAATTCCAGCTATTCCCCTCAGCGTTGAAAATGTGCCCATGCATGGAGTTGTCATAAATCTCAATATCGGGGTGATCAGGACCTAAGTGGCAACTTGCGCAGGCGGCAGGTTTTCTAGCCTCTGCTAGGCTGAATTTATGCGCGCTGTGGCAACTCGCACAATTACCCACTGAGCCATCAGGGAAGGCTGTGCCAATGCCATAGGTGGGCCAAGTTTCTGGGGTGGGTCGTCTGTTCTTGTCTAATTTGATAATAGAGCCATGGCATTGGATACACCCAGTGGCTTCAGGGGCATGTTTTAAATCCGGATGCCCTCTGCCTTCCACAAGCTCCATTAAATCACGCATACTCGCCTTAGACCACACCTGCACAGCACCCCTCACATGCCCGCTATGTCTAAACTCTGTAGTTTCTTTTTCATGGCACTTCCCGCAAGTGTTGGTGGAGACTAACACAGAAATGGGCATTTTGGAGCCTTCATGCCCATCTCTTGTGAGCATGGGGCTATCTCTAGTAACCCCATGGCAGTCAATACAGCTCACCCCCGCATGGGCATGCCGACTCATCCTCCAATCGGCTACAATGCCCGGGGTTTTCTTGGCATGGCATTCAATACAGCCCTTAGCCTCCGCTTTCATGTCTCTGAAAGTTTTCAAGGGTAATTGCACATCCATGGCGTTGTCCACACTCGTGCCCCCCCCTTGGTGCGCGCCCAAGCCCACCACGCCCAAGCCCACCACAAGCCCCCATCGCAACAACAAGCCTTTTAACATACTGCCTCCTTTGCACGAATTTTAGACATCTTCACTCCTTGATCGCCTCTTTAATTTGGCGCGCTTGCTCCATTACAAACTCCCTAGGGTAGGGCTGGTAATGATCTTTGAGATACTCCCTTAGGTGTAGACCCAAATTCTTATGCCCCACCTCATCTATATGGCACTCCACACATTTTTTATGGCTAAGCCCCTCAAAATAATCGCGATGGGGCAAAAAGGACTTCATATTGGACGCGCTAGCGCGCATCAAATTGTCATGGCAATGCAAGCAGCCCGAATCAAAGACATATTCACTAGCGCGGCGGCGGTTTTTCTCCCAATCAAACTTCTTAGGGTCTTTGAGGGTGTTGCCATAGACATCTTCTATCCCTAAAATTGTTTTGCTCACAAAGTAATGCACCACATTGTCATGGGGCAAGTGGCAATCCACACATCTAGCCTTAAAACCCACATGGTTATGCCCCCCATGCCTGTCTGCGTGGTAGGCTTCTAATTCGGGGGTCATGATGTGGCAAATCCCACAGAATTTATCATCAGCCGTCCACTCCACCGCCTGCACGGTCAACACACTCAAAAACACCCCCAACACACACCCCCCCACAAAAATCCAAAACACAAAATACTTCTTGCTTTTGAGAGTTTCTAACACATTCATGATGCCCTCGCCAATAACAATGCTAGGGATCATACAGAGTAAAATTAACTAAAGATATAACCAAAGAGCTAATTTTGCAAGCAAACTAGATAAAAAGTTTATTCCCCCGCCTTTTATCTTAAAAATGTGGCACCATAAAGAAGGTTTTTTGTTCCAAAACGATATTGGGATCGTCCATGCTATAGGCTTTGATGGTGATGGGGAGAATCCCGCGCTTGGCTTGGGTAACATTGTGCGCCATGTAGGCTTGCTTGGCTTTTTCTATGGGCATGCGCAAGATCACCACAACTTTAAGCTTGCCCTGTGGTTCAATGTTAAGCGTGCCGGTGGGGCGCAAGATACTCACATTGGGATCGTCTATATTGAAGGTGTAGGCATGGGGCTTGGAGCTAGTGTTTTGGAACAAAAACAAATAGCTATTGTCCACAAACTTGCCATGCAGGGCATACAGCTGCCCCCCATGGGTGATGTCTAAATGCATACTAGCCTTATTGAGCGCGCCCACCACCAGCGCGCCCACCACGATTAATAACACCCCCACATAGGCTACAGTCTTGGTCCGCCATAACTTCACGGGGGTTTTTGTGGCTTGCGCTTGGCTTGAGGACCAATTAATGAGGCTTTTTTTACCCAGTTTGCCCATGGTGATTGTGCACGCGTCCACGCATTCTAGGCAGTTAATGCATTCTAATTGCATGCCCTTGCGGATGTCAATATGTGTCGGGCACACGAGCACGCAGTGGTTGCAACTCACGCATTCGTTTCTAGGGCTACGCTTTTGGGGTAAGATGGGGATTTTCACATCGGATTCATCATAGATCGCCCCCCCTCTGCGCGTGTCGTAAATGGGGTTTAAAGTATGCTCATCAAAGAGCACACTTTGCACGCGCGCATAGGGGCATAGATAGATACAAAAGCGCTCTTGCACCCAAGCGATGTCTAAGAACACAATCGCGCTTAAAGCCACCCAAATCCCCAATAACAAGGCGTGATCTTGGGGGTTAGCCAGGGAGGCAAAAAACTCTAGGGGCGGGACAAAATAAAAGAGCAACACCGCCATAGAGGCTAGGGGGATGGGAGCAAAGAGAATCAGGGCTAGGACCTTTTTGAGCTTATTAGCCATCGTGGGGGGTGTGGGGCGTTGTTTATTGGCGATTTTGGCATGCAAACCTAATAACTTGGTTTCAATGAGATCGCGCAAGATTGTCCTAAAGATCGTCTGAGGGCAACCCCAGCCACACCACACCCGCCCCAGCATGGAGGTGATAAAAAAGATAAAGATGAATAAAAAGATCACCAAGAAGGGCAATAAATACATCTCTTGGGCGCTGTAAATCTTGCCTAATAGGTGGATCTGGTGGTGCTCAAAAGAGATCAAGAAAATTTGCCCATCGCCCACATGGATAAAGGGGATGAGAATAGATAAAAGGCTGATACACACATAACCCCAATAGCGCTTAAAACGCCATGAGCGGCTAAAGGGAATCTTCTTAGCAGAGGGAGGCATGCTTGGCATCCTTGAGAGTAAATAGCCCCATGCTAGCAAAGTTTGTTTAAGGGGGTTTAAACGCGCAAACGCGCTATAATAGCCCTAAAAAGGCAAAAAATGGCAACCCCGGAGATTTTGATCTTGGATTTTGGGAGTCAGACCACCCAACTCATCGCGCGGCGTTTGCGCGAATGCGGGGTATATACAGAGATTTACCCCTATAATCTTCCTCTAGATCAGATCCGCACCAAAGCCCCCAAAGGGATCATTTTAAGCGGGGGACCGGCTAGTGTCTATGATTTGCAAGCCTACCACTGCGATCCTAAGATTCTCGATCTCAATATTCCCATTTTGGGGATTTGCTATGGTATGCAGTGGTTGGTGCACGCATTGGGGGGGCGCGTGGCGCGTGCGTCCTCTCAAGAATTTGGGCGCGCACATTTGGAGAATCTGCAAAATCACCCCTTGTTAGCAGGGATTGAAAAATCTAGCGTGGTGTGGATGAGCCATGGGGATCGTGTGGAGGTCCTGCCTGCTGATTTTGAGGTGTTAGCTAAGAGTGCGCACGCCCCCTTTTGTGCGATCGCGCACAAACATAAGCCCATTTATGGCTTGCAATTCCATCCCGAATCTGCGCATAGCGCGCAAGGGGGGCGTATTTTGAGCAATTTCGCGCGTCTGTGTGGTTGCAGGCACGATTGGAATATGCGCGATTTTCTAACCCAGCAAATCCAAAGCATCCAAGATCAAGTGGGGAGCGATCGGGTGCTGTGCGCGGTGAGCGGGGGGGTGGACTCAAGCGTGGTTGCTGCGCTGTGCGCACGCGCGCTAAAATCCCAAGTAGAGGTGGTCTTTGTCGATCATGGTTTGCTCAGAGTTGGGGAGCGCGACCAAGTGGTGGATATGTTTGCGCATTTGCAAATCCCCTTGCATGTCATAGAGGCACAAGATTTATTTTTAAGCCGTCTTAAAGGGGTGGTGGAGCCTGAGCAAAAACGCCAAATCATCGGGCATACTTTTATTGAAGTCTTTGAACAAAAAGCACAAGAACTCTCTAAGCAGGGGGCGATCAAATGGCTCGCTCAAGGCACGCTCTACCCCGATGTCATTGAGTCGGTGAGTGCTAAGGGTCCCTCAGCGGTGATCAAATCTCATCACAATGTAGGCGGGTTGCCTGAAAAGATGAATCTCAAACTCTTAGAGCCCTTAAGAGAACTCTTTAAAGATGAGGTGCGCGCGTTGGGAACGCGTTTAGGACTACCTGAAAAGATGTTAGCCCGCCACCCCTTCCCCGGTCCCGGGTTGGCGATCCGCATTTTAGGCGAGGTGAATACACCTAGTTTAGAACTCTTGGCTCAAGCCGATCACATTTTTATACAAGCCTTGCATACAGAGGGGCTATATAATGAGGTGTGGCAAGCCTTTTGTGTTTTGCTCAATGTGTTTTCTGTAGGAGTAATGGGGGATAAGCGCACCTATGATAATACTATCGCGCTTAGAGCCGTGCAGGCTAGCGATGGGATGAGCGCGCATTGTGCGCCCTTGCCCTTTGAGTTTTTAGAACGCGTGGCTAATAGCATTATCAATCAGGTGCCCGGGATTAACCGCGTGGTCTATGACATCACTTCTAAACCCCCGGGGACCATTGAATGGGAATAGAGCTTAAAGGCTTGTATGCGATCAGCGATCCCAAACTCACTCCCTATTCTCATCTACTTAAGTTGGCTGAATATGCCATTGAGGGGGGGGTGCGTTTCTTGCAACTACGGGACAAGCAGAGTAGTCATAACGAGTTGCTAGGTTTAGCTAAAGCATTAAAGGATTTATGCGCCCAAAAGGGCGTGGGATTTGTGATCAACGATCGCCTCTGCCTAGCCCTAGAGTGTGGCGCATGGGGGTTGCATTTAGGGGAGGAAGATATGCCTTTAAGTAAGGCACGCGCACGCTTTAGCGGAGTGATTGGGGTCTCTTGCTATGGGGACTTGGAACGCGCCATTCAAGCCCAAGATCAGGGGGCAGATTATGTCGCCTTTGGGGCATGTTTTAGATCTCCTACTAAGCCCCATGCTCCCTGCATAGACTTAGAAGTCTTGGCGCGCGCACAAGCGTGCTTAAAAATCCCTATTTGTGCCATTGGTGGGATTAATGCCCAAAATATCGCCCAACTCCAGCATGCGGATATGATCGCCCTCATCAGCGCGCTTTGGCAGGGTGATGTGCGTGCCAATGCCAAAATACTAAGCAGTGCCCATGCTCAATCCCATTAGCGCGCTGTTGAGCTTAAACCAACTCCAAGAATTGCTCAAAGATCAACCCAAGCAATTCAACGCCACCCTCCCCATTTTACTCAAGGTGCTAGAAAAAAAGGGGGCGCAAAAGTATCTCTTGCAACTAGGCAACCAAATTGTAGAAACCAAGAGTCAAAAACCCCTCAGTATCGGGCAAAATTACTGGGCTTTGATGCAAAAAAGCTCAGTAGGGGCGATCCAACTCTCCAAGCTAACCCCCCAGCCCAAGATCATAGAACAACTCAAAGACGCGCCCTTAAAGCTAGAGATCAAAGACTTGCCCAGTCTGCTAGGTCAAGAAGACTTCAAGGGTTATAAGGACATGCTAGTCCAGCACTTTAGCCACGCCACAACCAAGCAGGATTTTTTACTGCTAGGAAATCTCTTGCTCTCTTTGCAACACCAAGTGGCTAGCTTTGTGATCCAAGATCGCCACAAGCAAGCTCTTGTGCAATTCAAAAAGGGCAAGCAACAACGCCTAGATTTTTACGCGCTCTACCCGCATTTGGGACCCTTGCAGGGGAGTATCCTATTTCACGATCCCGGGCTAAGTTTGCACTTGGGCGTAGCCTATGAGAGTGTGCAACATCTATTGCTAGCCCACCAACACACTCTAAAGGGCTTTGAAAGCGTGTTGATCGCCACTATAAACCCTATTGAGCCCCTATTTGGCTTTGAGGAGAGTCTGTTGGATGCGCGTGCTTAAGGGTTTTGGACTTGATAAAAGATTGTTCGTAAAGCCTTAAAAGCACGATGAAAAAGGCGGTGATGGTAGGACCCACAGCGATGCCCCAAAAGCCAAATTTGCTAATGCCCGCCAAGATAGAAAAGAAGATCAAAATCTCGTTGATATTGAGCGTGATCTTGAGGACATGACCTTTAATAAAGCCGATGAGTAGGGGCTTGATGAGGCTGTCAATCAACCCTCCGATCAGCACGATGGAGTAGATGGCGATCACAATGGCGACTGTGCTATGACCTTGGTAGGTTTCATAGATCACCACGGGGACCCACACCAACGCTCCGCCCACGATGGGGATGAGCGAAGCTAGCCCGTATAAAATCCCCAAAGAGAGCCAATCTAGATTAAACCACACCACCAACGCCCCAAAAGCCAACCCCTGCAACACCACATTGATAATAGAAGTGAGCAAGACCACGCGCAAAATTCCGGCCACTTCCTTGAAGATGTGTTGGCTGTGGTGGCGCTCAAAGGGCAGAATATCTAGGATATAGTGGTAGAAATGTTGCCCATAAAAAAAGCATAGAAACAAGAACACCAGCACCATAAAAGTGTCGCTCACTAATTTTAGACTGTATTTGCCAATGTCGCTACTAAAGCGTAGGGCGTAGGACATCAAAGAATGCGCAGAAATATTAGAAAGAAAGGCTTTAGCCTCCCCATTGGCCGGGAAACGATCCAAAAACGCCAGTAAATCAGCCTTGAATTTGTTCAGAAAGAAAGAAACCTGTTCTAAATTGAGATGGAAGATAAAGTCCGTGCTCTTGTGGATTAAAAAATACAGGGGCACGACTAGGAAACTTAGCAGTAAGATCACGCACAAAAGCGCGCTAAAGAGATTGCGCATGTGCCTGTCTAAAAACTCTTTGAGCCAAAAAATCGTAACGCATAAAAGCCCGGCGATGAGCAAGTCCATAAGAAAGTTCTCATAGAGGTAGATCATCCAATAAAACGCCACGCCAAAGAGCAACCAAAAAAAATACACCGGGCGCATGCCAACCCCAAATAGTTTTGCATTATAATACCCAAAAAGGCTAACCATGCATCTATACAAATATTGCGCCAGTGGTAATGATTTTTTGATCACCCACCAATTTAGCCCCAAAGATCGCCACGCTTTAGCTAAACAGGTTTGTAAACGCCATTATGGCTTTGGGGCCGATGGTTTAGTGGTGCTCTTGCCCCATGCCAAGTATGCTTATACATGGGAGTTTTACAACGCCGATGGGAGCTGTGCAGCCATGTGTGGAAACGCGAGTCGTTGCGTGGCTTTGTATGCCTACCAACAAGGTTTAGCCCCCAGAAAACATGCGTTTTTGAGTACAGCTGGGGTGATCCATGTAGAAGTGCTGGAGTGTGAGGGCAATCGAGGTGTGGTGCAGAGCAATTTGGGCAACCCTAAGCACTTAGAGAGTTTGGAATTAGAGGGGCAGGTGTGGGATTTCATAGACACGGGCGTGCCCCACTTGGTGCATTTTGTAGATCATCCTAGCCAAATCCCCACACACAAGACCCCTCAAATGCAGGATTTGCGCGCGCGCTTTGATGCCAATGTCAATATCGCCCATATCCAAGACCCCCACACCATTAAACTAGCCACTTATGAACGCGGGGTAGAAGAGATCACTCTAGCTTGTGGGACGGGCATGGCTGCCGTGTTTGTGTGCGCCCACTACCGCCACCACACTCCCCCCCAAGCCAGCTTGATCCCCCCTAGTGGAGAAGCCCTAAACTTGCGCCTAGAAAAAGATGGGGTGTATTTTAAGGGGGAGGTGCTTAGGGTGGGGAGTTGTTTGGGGCTTTAGTCCTCTAAAAGGTTTGCTTTGTTTTACACCATTATCCCCTTTGCCAACACCAAGCCCTTGATCTATGCCGGCGCGCCAAATCTAGCCCCCGGGACTCTAGTGAAGATCCCCTTGCAAAAGCGCCACATCTTAGGGGTAGTGCTAGAGGCATGCGCGCGCCCTGATTTTGCGTGCAAATTAGCCACCCCCACAGGGCACTATCTCAACGCCCACCAAATGCTCCTGTTGCGCTTTATCGCGCATTACTACTGTGCCCAACTAGGCACGATCGCCCCCCTATTTTACCCCTTTAAACAAGCCCACACCTCTCCCCCCCCCAACAACAGGCTCTTTTGCAAATGCAAGCCAAACCCCAAGCCCTACTCTTTGGAGATACGGGCAGTGGCAAAACACACCTCTATAGGCATTTGATCGCCCAAGCCCTCAAAGAGGGTTGCGCTTTAGTGTTGATCCCAGAGATCGCCCTAGCTCCCCAAGTGTATTACGCCCTTTTACAGAGCTTTAAGGATTCAGTGGGGCTATGGCATAGCAAACTCAAGAGCGCGCAAAAGACACAGCTGTTAGGTCAGCTTGACACCCAGCAAGTGCGTGTCGTGGTGGGCACTAGGAGTGCTCTATTTTTGCCCATCCCCCATCTCAAACTCATCATCATAGATGAAGAACACGATCACTCCTACAAATCCAACCAAGCCCCCTACTACCATGCGCGCGATGCCGCCTTGTATCTCTCTAGCCAAATGCCCATCCAGGTGATCCTAGGTTCGGCTACACCAAGCCTACGCAGTTATTACATGGCGCAAAATAAGAACTATTTAGTGCGCCTCAAGGGGCGTTTTTTTGACTCGCAAAAAGAAATCCTCTTTGAGGAACAAAGCACCGCCCTCACCCCCTTTCTGTGCGCCCATTTGCAAGAAGCTCTAGATCACGAGCAACAAAGCGTGATTTTTGTGCCCACCCGCGCGCATTTTAAGAAACTCTTGTGCCAAGCCTGCGCACAGGGGGTGTATTGCCCCTTTTGCAGTGTGAACATGAGTTTACACCTCAAAGACCAGCGCATGCGTTGCCACTATTGCCAACACAGCGCGCCCATCCCTAAAGTCTGCCCCTCTTGCCAACACCCCTTATTGCAGGGCAAGCGCATGGGCACCCAACAACTCAAAAAGGAGTTGCAAGCCCTATTGCCCCATGCGCGCATTGGCATTTTAGACAAGGATCACACCCACACCAATACCCAAATCCAGCGCATTTTAGGCGCGCTTAACGCCCAAGAAATAGACATTTTGATCGGCACACAGATGATCGCCAAAGGGCATGATTACCCACAAGTGAATCTAGCCATCATTTTGGGTCTAGATGAAATTTTACACAATGGGAGTTACGCGAGTTTTGAACAAGGGGTGAGCTTGATGCACCAAATTGCCGGGCGCAGCGCGCGCAAACAACGGGGTAAAGTGTTGATTCAATCCCTCAATGCCACTTTTTTAGCCCGTTATATTGAGGATTATGAGGAATTTCTCAAAGACGAATTAGACACGCGTCTCAAGATTTTCCCCCCCTTCAAACGCCTAGCCCAAATACTCTTTAGCGCGCCTGAGGAATCTAAAGCCCAAGAAAACATGCAAGGCGTGCTAGATCGCCTAGAGCAGAGCCTACCCCCCAGCGTGCAAATCTTAGGATCAGGTCCTGCACGCGTGCTTAAGATCGCCAAACACTACCGCTATGAAATTTTGCTGAGCGCTAGCTCCACGACCCAACTTCTCAATCTCCTACACCAGCTAGATCACAGCAAAGCTAAGATCATCATGGACCCCATAGATGTATGACTAACGCGCGATAGCCTTGGCGTATTTTTCGCGAATCACATGCACCACTACTTCCCCGGGATACTTGAGTTTCTCCTCTATCTCTTTGGCAATGTCTTTAGCTAGCATGGTGATCTTGGCGTCATTGACGCGTTCAGGGCAGACGATCACGCGGATTTCTCTACCCGCATCTAGGGCAAAAACCTTTTTGACTCCCTTTTTTTGGCTAGCGATGCGCTCTAAATCATGCATGCGCGCTAGGAAGTTTTCTGCGTCCTTGCGCCTAGCCCCGGGGCGTGCGGCTGAAAGCGCATCGGCAGCACACACCGCCGCGCATTCGATGCTTTTGATTTCTTCGCGATCGTGGTGGGCGTAGATGGCATTTAGCACGACTGGATCTTCATGGTGGCGCGCACACACCTGCGCGCCCAATTCCACATGATCCCCCCCGCATTCGTAAGTGAGTGCCTTACCGATGTCATGTAAGATTCCCGCACGGCGCGCCAGTTTGGCATCTCCACCCAGTTGCGTAGCAATATCGCTAGCCAAAATTGCCACTTCTATGGAGTGCATGAGCGCGTTTTGCCCATAGCTGGTGCGGTAACGCATTTTACCCAGCAGGTATTGGAGTTCTTGGGGCATTGCATCTAATTTTAACTCCAATAACACTTCTTGCGCGTCTTCTAAAACCATCTCTTCCATGCGCGCCTCCACGCGTTGGTAAGTGGTTTCAATGCGGCTGGGTTGGATACGCCCATCTTCAATGAGTTCTTCTAGGGTTCTTGCCGCGATCGCGCGTCTGTAGAGATTAAAACAGCTTAGGGTAATGGTTTTGGATTCTTCATCAATCATCACTTCCACGCCGCTAATGCGCTTGAAAGTGTCTATATTTTTGCCTTCTTTGCCGATAATGCGTCCGATAAACTCGCTGTCGGGTAAACTCACCGCGCTAGTGAGGTTTTCCATCGCAAATTGGCTTGCAAAACGCGCGGTGGCGTCTGCGATCACAAAATTAGCCCGCGCGCGCGCTTCCCTTTTGGCTTCTTTTTCATAACGGCGCACCAAAGCCGCTTTTTGTAGCAGTAATTCTTTTTCTACTTGCGCGAGGATTAGCGCCTTCGCCTCTTCTTGGGTGTAGCCAGAAACTTGCACGAGCGCCTCTAACATTTGGGCTTTGAGCTCCGTGCATTCGCTTTGTAACTGCGCTTGGGCATCTCTTTGGCTCTCTAGGTCCTGTTGCTGGATCTGCAGGGCTTGGCGATCTTGATCCAAGCGGGCTTTTTGGGTGCTTAGGTATTGTTTCTGCTGGAATTCTTGGGATTGCAACGCGTCTAGCTTGCGCTGGTGCTCTAGGGTGTGGGCTTGGAGTTTTTGGGTAAATTCTGCCTGCAAGCTCTCTAGCAGAGTTTGGGATTCGATCTCTTTGGCTTGGTAAAGCACTTGGGCTTGGTAAAGTAGCATGTCCGCCTTAGCCTTGGCTTGGTGCAGGTATTGTTGGCTGTGGGCTAGCATGAATCTTTTAGTTACCCAAAAGACGCAAAAGCCTGTGAGGGCGCAGGGGAGAACAATTTCTATGACATAGTCCATTGGTTATCCTTGTATTTATTTTTTTTGTTGTGCGTTGTTCAAAATACCGCGCGCTTACTATATCATGGTTATCACCTAGTAGATTCTGAGATTGCAAGATTTTGCGCGCGATAAAGATAAGAGGGACATTGGGGTGCTTGGCAAAAAAGCTGTCGTAATAGCCCTTGCCAAAGCCTATGCGTCTGTGCGCCTTGTCCATGCCTAGCACGGGGATGATGCCCAGATCAAGTTTGGCGCGCAACAACGAGGGCGCGGGTTCTAAAATGCCATATTTCTTGCGTTGTAAGGGCAGGCGATAGGGGGTGGCGCGCAGACGGTCTTGGGCTAAAGTAGGCACGAATACCTGAATATGGCGTTGGCGTGCCCATTTAATCAAGGGCATTAGATTGGGTTCATGGGCTAGGGGGCAAAAGAGTAAAACGCGCTTGCAGGGTTTTAAGTGGGGCTGGAGTTGGGCGGTGATTTTGTGATCTTTGATATCCCAGCCTTGTTGCTTGAAAAGTTGGTGTTTGCACCAAGTGCGAAATTGGGCTTTAGTGCTAAATCTCATGGTGGGCATGCTAGCACAATCGCCCCAAATTAAGCATGCTTGCTATATAATGAAGGTTTTTTAAGGAGATTAGATGAAAGAACCCATGAGCATGTTTGGCTATGAAAAGATCTGCGCTGAACTCAAACGCTTAAAAGAAGAAGAACGCCCCCAAGTGGTCAAAGAGATCGATCGCGCTAGAGAACATGGGGATTTAAAGGAAAACGCCGAATACCATGCCGCTAAAGAAAAACAGGCGTTCATTGAAGCGCGTATCAATGATCTAAGCCGCACTTTAGCCAACGCCCAAGTCATTGACCCCTCCACCTTAAGCCACCAAAAGGTGAGTTTTGGGAGCACGGTGAAAATCCTCAATCTAGACACGGATAAAGAGATGAGTTACACCATTGTGGGGAGTATGGAGAGCGATCCTGTGCGCGGCTTGATCTCTTGTAGCTCCCCTATTGCCAAGAGTTTGATGGGACACCAAAAGGGCGATGAGGTGAGTGTGCGCTTGCCCACAGGAGAGAGCGAATTTGAGATTTTAGACATTTGTTACCAAGACATCGCCTATGCCAAAAGTTAAGATTCAAAAGCTCCACCCTGAAGCGCGTATCCCAGCCTACCAAAGCGCGGGCGCAAGCGGGTTTGACCTGCACGCGCTAGAAGCTTTACACATTGCGCCCGGTGCTGTAGCCCTAGTGCGCACCGGACTGGCTATTAGCTTAGAACGGGGTTTTGAATTGCAGATTAGATCGCGTAGCGGGCTAGCTTTAAAAGATCAGATCGTGGTGTTGAACTCCCCGGGCACCATTGATAGCGATTATCGAGGCGAGTTGCAGGCGATCTTGATGAATCTCTCTGGGCGCGTTTTTAGCATAGAACCCGGGGATCGCATCGCCCAAGCGATCTTGTGTCGGGTCTTTAGCGCGCAGTTTGAATTAGTCAATCAGCTAGAGACTAGCGCGCGGGGTTGTAGGGGGTTTGGGAGCAGTGGAGTCTAATGGAAATCAAGCAAAATCTCAAACAGGTGCAAGAAGAGTTTAAGAGCGACGAAAAACTCTTGGAAAGCGCGTTTAGACTGGAGAAATTCTACCAAAAGTACAAGTTTGGGCTTTGGGCGTTGGTGGGCTTGGGCTTGCTTTGGTGGGGCGGGGTGCAGTTTTTAGAGCACAAAAAAGCTATGCATGTCCAAGAGATCACCGCTTTGTATAACGAGGTCTTGCAAAACCCCAATAACCTAGCTCTCTTAAACAAACTCCAAGGCAAAGCCCCCAATCTCTACAGCCTGCATGCTTACGCGCGCGCGCTCCAAGAGAAGAATCTCAAGGCTTTAAAAGAACTTAGCCACTCCTCTAGCCCTCTGGTGAGTGTTTTAGCGCGCTATTATAGCGCCTCCTATAGCAAGGATTTGAAAGCCTTAGAGGGCTTAAAATTAGAGGGTTTGCAAGATTGGATCGCTTTGCAACAAGCGTATTTGAGTTTGCAAACCAACCCCAAAAGCGATATTGGGGCGATCTTAGCTCCCATCACTCCTAACTCCAGCCTCTATAAAATCGCTTCTTTACTAAGACATTATGGCGTGCTAAAATCTTCCTCTAAGGAGAGCAAGTGAGCTTGAGGATTGTTTGGCTGCTGATCGCGTTGCTGTGCTTGGGCTGTGGCTCTAGGAAGAACTTTGAACCGCCTAAATCCAAGATCAAGGGCGAGTTGCGCTTCAAACATGAGCTTAAAGACCCCATCACTTTCACTAACCGCTATGGGGCGATTTTGAAAAATGGAGGCGTGATCGACACCCAAGGGGTTACACCCCTGAAACTCACCAAAAAAGAGTATAAAGAGAGCTCTTTTTTGAATCAAAGCCAAGATTACTATATTTTAGCCGAAGATTGTTGGCGTAGCCACAAACAAAATGGTCCCAAGCCCAAAAAAACTAAGGAAGTGAAATTAACCCAGCAAGAAGCCCAAGAAGAGATCGTAGAAAACATTGAATCCATAGACGAACAAGTGGTGTTAAAAGATCGTTGCCACCACCTAGAATTAGTCAGCACCGCCCTGCAAGCCAAGCCCTCCATTTTTATCCCCATAGACGCTTACCCTTTGAGCGCGAGCGTGAAAGGTAAACGCCTAGCGGTGGTGATGTCGGACAATTCAGCCAATATCTTTGACATTACTAGCCGTAAACTCATTTTTAGCGAAAAGGGCGCGTCCACCACTGCGATCAACTCCTTAATGGCTGCCCCCGTCTTTTTGGACACGGTGGTGGTTTTTCCTATGTTAGATGGGCGACTCTTGGTGGTGGATGTGAGCGGAGACACCCCCAAAGTGGTGCGCAATATCGTGCTCAATAGCGAAAAGTTTTTCAACAATGTGATCTATTTGAGGGTGGATGGGGAGAACATGTTTGCCGCGACAGCTAAAAAACTTGTTTCCATTGTTTCTGGGCAGGAATTTAGCTTTGATGCGGACATTGTAGATGTGCTCTATAAAAATAACCATCTCTATGTGCTCACTTTGGACGGACAAATTTTAGAGATGGATCGCACCCTCAACGATCAGAGTATGGGGGTTGTGAAATTGCCCTTTGCGATGCTCACAAGCCTAGTGGTAACCGATAAAAAACTCTACACTTTAGAAAAACGGGGCTATCTAGTGGAAGTGGATTTGCAGCATTTTGATGATTATAGGGTGTATCACCTCAGCAATGTGTCTAAGAACTGGGGAGGGCGTTTGGATAAGATGAGTTTTTACACCGGGGATAAGATTTATTACGATCGCTACTACATAGACTTGAGTCAAAACCCATGATCTTGTGTGATATAGGCAATAGTGCCCTGCATTTTTACAATGGCAAGAAAATTTGGCATCGCACTCCCCAAACTTTGGAACCCTTTGATCAGCCCGTGCATTACATCAGCGTTAACCCGAGCTTTGAAAAGGCGTTGTTAGAGATTTGCCCGCGCGCGCATAATTTAGAACCCTGTGTCAAACTCAAAAGCGCGTATCAGGGTTTGGGCGTGGATCGCAAGGTGGCTTGTTTGGGTCTAGGAGATGATGGCGTGGTGGTGGATGCCGGGAGCGCTATTAGCGTGGATGTAATGGAGGGCGGAGCGCATGTGGGTGGGGTGCTTTTGCCCGGCTTTAGGGCTTACCAACAGGCTTTTCAAAGCATTTCTGGAGCACTAGATCACCCTATCAATGTGCGCGTGGATTTGCAAAGCCTACCCCAAAGCACCGCGCAAGCCTTGAGTTTTGGGACACTCAAGAGCGTGATCTTATTGCTCCAAGAGATCATCGCGGATAAACGGGTGGTGTTTACTGGGGGCGATGGGAAATTTTTGAGCGCGTTTTTCCAGCGGGGGGTATACCATAAGTGGTTGATCTTTGAGGGCATGCAACGCGCGCTAGCATGGAATTAGTCCTCCTGTTCTTGAGCGCGTCTGTGATGTCGCTGGGGCATTGCGTGGGGATGTGCGGGGGGGTGGTGCTGGCTTACACGCAGGCAAAATTCCCCCCCTCTACCCCCCTTAAAGCGCAAATGCTAGGGCATGTTCTCTACAATCTAGGGCGTGTGAGCACTTACATGATCGCCGCGCTCATTGTGGCTTTTGTGGGGCACACTCTCTTAGACATGATCGCGCAACACAGCGCGATCGCGCGCACCAAATTGCAAGGGGGGGTGATCATGGGCGTGGGGGTGTTGGTGATCTTGTTAGCCTTTGGGTTTGTCTTCAAATGGCATTTCCATACAGCGCTACTCTCCAAGCTCTTTAAAGCCACCTTGGGGAGCTCTAAACTCTCTAGTTTTTACTTGCTAGGCTTGCTCAATGGGCTCTTGCCCTGTTCGCTAGTTTACTATTTTCTCCTCAATGTTCTTGGCGCGCCCAATCTTCTTTACGCGCTTGTAACAGTGTTGGTGCTCAGTTTAGCCACTTTTGCGCCCCTCTTGCTCTTGGGTCTGTGCTCAGGGCGCTTGCTTGGCTCAAAAGCCCTATTTGCCAAACTTGCCTTTGTGCTCATGTTGGCTTGTGGGGCTTATGATCTCTACAAGGGTTTTTCTATGTGGGCGGGGCATGCCCACCACATGGGCGGGCATTGAAACAAAAAGCCCTGTTTTTGGATCGCGATGGGGTGATCAATGAAGATAGGGGTTATGTGTGCCGTATAGCAGATTTTGTCTTGATGCCCGGGATTTTAGAACTCTTGGGCGCGGCTAAAGCGCGGGGATTCTTGCTCTTGCTAGTTACTAACCAATCTGGGATTGCGCGCGGGTATTACGGTGTGCAGGATTTTTGGGATTTGAGCGCGCACATGCAAACCCTTTTACGCGCGCATTTGGGTTTTGGGCTGGATAAAATCTATCATTGCCCCCATGCCCCCGGTAGTTGTGCCTGCCGTAAACCCGGGCTGGGCATGTTAGAACAGGCGTTGGGCGATTTTGATCTGGATTTAAAGCAAAGCCTTATGTTGGGCGACAAGCTTAGCGACATGCAATTTGGGCTACAAGGGGGGATAGGTCTTAATCTTTGGCTCAATGGTCCTGTAAGCGTGCACCCCCAAGTGTTTAGCATCAGCGATCTCAAGCAAGCTTTAGAGTTTCTGGGGGATTAATTGGCTATAATGGGTTTAAAGGGTGGTGATGGAAAAATTCATTGAGGGACTTTTGACATTCCTGGGCAATATCAATGTGATCTTGTATCTTGTGGGCTATTTCGTGGGGGGGATTCCTTTTGGGTATTGGATACTCAAGGTGTGTTACAATGTGGACATTACCACACAGGGTAGCGGAGGGATCGGGGCGACCAATGTCGTGCGCGTGATGAATACCATCGATCCTAGCAAGGCAAAAAGGCTGGGCACAGCGGTCTTGGTGTTGGACTTGCTCAAGGGGGTATTTTGTGTGCTAGTAGCCAAGTTAGCAACCTTGAGTTATGAGGCGCAATGGATGGTTGCTCTTAGCACAATTTTGGGGCATTGCTATTCTCCCTTTTTGGGCTTTAGGGGGGGTAAGGGGGTGAGCACCACGATGGGCGCAGTGCTCTTGCTCATCCCTGTAGAGAGCTTGATCGGGCTGTCTTTATGGGCTTTTGTGGGCAAGAAACTCAAAATCTCCTCATTGGCTTCCATTGTGGGTGTGGGTTTAGCCACTTTGCTATTGTTTGTTTTCCCGGCTTTGCATGTCAGTTTACCCGCACCCATCAATGTTTATAGCCAAATAGGCACGCCCACGCCCATGGTGTTGATTTTCCTCTTCACGCTTTATAAACATGGCTCTAATCTGCTTAAACTTATCAGCGGACAGGAAAAAAAGATTTTATGATGACCCTACTTATAGAGAATTACCGCCTAGACGCGTTCATAGGCACGCAACAGAGCGAACAAAAGCACCCTCAGCCCTTGATCATCCATTTAGAAGTTGGCTACCGCTATGACAACGCCCAGACTTACCTAGACTACATGGACATTTTAGAAGTGGTGCAAAACAAATTCGCCACCACCCCCTACACCCTTTTAGAAGAAGCCCTAGAGGAGATCAGCGCGTGGCTCAAGCAGTGTTTTCCTAGCATCACCCAAATCACTATGGAAATCCAAAAGCCCCAAGCCTGCCAGCGCGCCTTAGTGGGGGCTAGGGTGTGTAAAATCTTTGAAAGGAGCTCCCATGGTTAAACTTGGCTTATCTATCTTGCTGGGATTATCTCTTAGCTTCTTGGGCGCGCAAGAAAAGCCCGCCCCCAAACCCCCTAAAACGCCTAAGAAGTTTGAGTTTAACAACACCGAAGTGTTCAAACGCAAAGAATTACAACAACGCCAAAGCAATCAGCCTAGCGACCTCTTCAAGACGGACGCAAGCATCAATGTCTCTAGTGATCAAACCCATTTGCGCGCTCTCTCTAGCGATTTGGCGCGCTTGAGTGTAGATGGGGCTTACCAATAGCGCGGCGTTGTTGGGCGTGCGTGAGGGCGATAGCTAACGCGTCTGTGATGTCTAGGGGCTTGATCGCGCTTTTGAGTCTGAGGATTTTTTTCACCATGAAGGCGACCTGCTCTTTATTAGCCTTGCCATGCCCGCTAATGGCGCGCTTGACTTGCAGGGGCGTATATTCGCTAAAATGCCCCACCCTTTGCAAAATTTTTAAACTCAATGCCCCCCTGAATTGTGCGAGTTTTAGCACACTCTTGGGATTATAGGCGTAAAAAATATCCTCCATCGCCACTTCTGCAATGGGGTAGCTATCCAAAACTTGATCCAAACCCGCGACCATCTCTAACACTTGGATTTGGAAGGGCGCGTTGTGGATATGGATAAACCCCGCCCCTACGAGCTTGCTCTGCTCATCTATCACCCCATAACCACACTTGCGACTCCCCGGATCAATGCCTAAGATCATTAAGATTTGAATTGGCTGACATTGTGATCTAGAGATTCGGTGGCTTCGCGCAGATTCTCCGCGGCTTTGATGATTTTAGCCGCTTCCACCGCGTTATTGGCGTTGATCGCATCAATCCCATCAAAGAAAGGTTTCATGCCATCAATATCCTCTTTGGTGCCCACGAAATTCCCAATGGAGGTGTTGACTCTTTGGACCACAAATTCCAAACTGGAATTCATCTCTTTAAATTTGTCTTGCATCTCTAGACCTACGCTATTGAGCTCTTCAATTTTTTTAGAATTCAGATTCATTTGGGAAGACACATCGTTGATTTCTTGGACGATCACCCCGATGGTGGAGTTGATCTCGACTAGGGACTTCTGGGTGCGCGCGGCTAAATTACGCACTTCATCAGCCACCACCGCAAAACCCCTCCCATGTTCGCCCGCCCGGGCTGCCTCAATAGCCGCGTTGAGCGCGAGCAAATTAGTTTGATCGGCGATGTCATCGATGATGTGCAAGATGTTCTTCACGCTATCGGCGTTCTTGCTGAGTTGTTCTACCTTAATGGCTAATTCCTCCTCAGTTTTGGAAGCTTCGGTGATTTGTCCAAAGAGACTGGCGATCGCCCCATTGGAGGTTTGAATCGAGCCCTGCACGGCGACTAGACTCTGTTGACTCTCTTGGGCTTGATCTAAAGACTTGCCCAAGATTTCATTGATCTCATTTGTCCTATTTCTAATGTTATTGATCATAGAAGTGCGGTTTTTCATCTCCTCTAACACCGCAAGAATGGTAGATTTGAGCATGGTCGCGATCTCTTTATTGCTCTTAGCGGTTGCTTTCATGTAATTGAAGAAGTCTTGGATGCTTTCTACAAAGTGGTTCACCCCCTTGCCCACCCTAGCGATCTCATCGCACCCCTTGATGCGCAAACGCTGGGTGAGATTGCGCTCGCCCTGATTGAAGTCGTCCATCATACGCACTAGCGTATTCAAACGCCTGATGATGGTGAAATAAGTGAATGAAGAGGTGATCGTGATGAAGAACAAGACAATGAAGGCAATGTAGTAAATCAAATTACGCAGATTCTTAGCAACTTGTTGCTTGATCTCTTTGCGGGTGTTAGAAGTGGCGTTTAAGATGTCGCTAAAATAGGAGGTAGAAACGATCACCATCTGGCTTGTGGGATCGTAATGGCTGTAGGCTACTTTGGGCTCAGGCTTGCCCCCGGCAAATTTGGGCATTTGGTAGTAGGTAAATCCCCCCCCTTTTTTGGCTTGCTCCACATACCCACACACATAGCACACCTTATCCACACTCAAGATATTCAGCCCGCTCTTGCCCACCGTGTCCGGATTGACCGGATCAAAGAGCACAACGCCCTGCATGTCCACCACCACCATGTAAATCATGCCCCGATCGTTGTTGATCTTGCTAAAGTATTCTAATGCCATTTTTCTAGCTTCTGGTTTAGGATAGCGTTCGTAATAGCCCGCGATCGCCTGCTCGATCAAGCGGGTATCGTATTTCAGAGTCCTCTCTCTATGGCGCATGTCCCCCTTTTTCTCGCTGTCAATCACTAGGTCTATAAGATGATGTTGTTTGTGGTTGCGATCATCACGACCGCCAGCCCCACAATAGAAAGAGATAGGAAAACCACACCGATGATTTTAGCCCCAAGACTCATGCGCACTCCTACACAAAATCAAGCCATTACTCTAGCATAAATGTGCTAAGATAAGCCTATGCAAGCCCAAGCCTACATTATTTTAGCCCAAAGCGACACCACCGCCGGGTTGTTTAGCACAGAGTTTAGCCAACTCAACCACGCCAAGCGTAGCCCACCCCATAAACCCCTCTTGCAGGTGGTAGAACATTTGAGCGATCTCAAGGCACGCGTGCCTGTGATCCACCGCGCCTTTGTGCGACGCACGCGCGCAAGTTGCATTTACCCCAATGGCAAGGCGTTTCGGGTGATTAGAGATCCAAGTGTGCTAGACTTTTTAGAGCACTTTGGCGCGCTTTATAGCACCTCAGCTAATTTGAGCGGGGGGGATTTCGATCTAAAATGGGCACAGGAAGTGGCACACATTCTCATTGAAGACAAGCGCGGGCTTTACAAAGCCCCCCCCTCGGCGATCTTCAAGCTTTCGCGCACGCACAAAAGGCGTTTTCGTTAGTGTGAAAGCTGTTTTCTAGCTTTTTGTTTTTGCGTCACGCTGGCAGGCACAAAACCGTTTTTTTGTAAATCCTCATAGAAAGTTTTAGACTTCAAAGTGGACTCCCAGTGCTCTAAGTAGTCGTATTCGGTGTCCACCTCTTCTTTGAGGTTGTCTACATTTTTCACCCTCACAGCTAGAGCTTTTTCAATCGCGTTCAGGCGTTTTTGGCGTTGTGATGGGCTGAGTTTAGCGATATTCTTGGCTAAGACATCTTGAAAATGCTTTTGGAATTCCGCCTGACGCTTGGGAGTCATTTTGAGATAGCGGTTTTTCATTTCACTCAAATAGACGATGACCTTGCTAGCCTCCACCTTACCGGCCATGTCCAACATTTCTTGATCCGGCTTGGCATGGTACTCAGGGAAGACATTCAACCCGATGGTTTGCGCCCCTAGCACACCCAGCAAGCTCGAAGCCAACACTACACTCATAAACCTCATGAACATCCTTTGTAAAATTTAGACTCGCATTATAACTTTTTTTTCTAAACCACAAACACTAGCGTTCGTAGAGAAAAGGCACGCTTGTAATCCCCGTGGCTAAGATTTTCTTAGTGGTTTCTTTGACTTCTTTGATCTTGTCATCGGGCACTTCTGCGGGCGTGTAAGCGTTGGCATACACTTTGTTGAGTAGATCAATCTTACTCTGTGTGCTGTGGGCTTGTTTGGCTTGCGCTAAAATATCCGCCGCCTTGAGCTCGGATTTTTCCCCTAATAGCCCCACCACCACCATGTGCACATTGGCATCCTTGAGGCGTTCTTGCACATGGCGCAATTCGTTCTGGCAATGCGGGCACATGGGATCAGAAACAATGTAAAGCTCCTTAGCCTTCTTATTCTTGGAAGTTAGGGTGATCACATAGTCCTTAGGCAACCCATCGAACATGGCGTTGATCTTAGCCCCATTAGCCTGTTTGAAATTGTAGGTTTGGGTTTCATGATAGACTGTGTTGATCAACTCGATGTCTTGATCGTTATTGCTGAAAAACACATTGCTAAGTCCTAGCACCAAAGTGCCGTTTTTATTGGTCAGCAAAGGGATATGGTATTTAGTTTCAGGGTCTTCTACCACCACGATTTGGAAATCCTTATTGGACTTGAGGGGCTGCAAGCGCAACACCCGCACCGAACGCTTTGTCTGTTTATGAATGAGCTGGGTTACACTCTCCTCGATATTCTTGCCCACTCCCCTAGCCTCCTTAGCCCCCACAATCCCCACGCATAACACGACCGCACATAGAAATTTAAATTGGCGCATACACCTTCCTAAACGAAATTTTAGCCCCATTCTAGCAAGAAATGCCTAACAAACGCTTGAGTTTAGCGTTTAAAAAACTTGAAATACCCCCCCGCCTTGTTGGTTTGGGGCGCGCGGCTTAGCACCAAATCCCCCTCTTGCATGCTCTGGCTAATGGTGCTCCCAGCCCCTATTAACACATGCGAGGGGATATTCAAGGGCGCGATGAGTTGGGTGTCGCTCCCTATGAACACATGCTTGCCGATGTTAATCTGGTGCTTTTGCTTGCCATCGTAATTGCAAGTGATAACCCCCGCGCCCACATTGCTCCCCTCATCAATGCAACAATCCCCCAGATAACTCAAATGCCCCGCTTTAATCCCTTTGAGTTGCGCGTTTTTGGTTTCTACAAAATTGCCAATGTGGCTATCTACAATATGGCATTTGGGGCGCACATGGGCTAGAGGACCTATGGTGCTATTTTCCACCACACTCTCCTCTATGATGCTATGGGCTTTGATATGGGTGTTTTTGAGCACACAGCCCACCAAGCGCGCCCCCTGCTCGACCACACAATCCCCCTCAAAGCGCACATGGCGATCTAAATAGATCGTGTGGGGCATTTCTAGGCGCACGCCCTGATCCATTGCTGCTTGGCGCAAACGCCCTAGCATCACCTCTTGAGCCTGTGCCAACTCGCTTAGAGAATTAACTCCCATACACGCTTGAGCGTCCACACGCACGGGCACAATCTCCACCCCCTCTTGCGCTCCTAGGGCGATGAGTTGGGTTAAATAGTATTCTCTCTGGGCATTTTGTGCGTCTAGTTTGGGTAAATACGCCTGTAAAAACGCCCTGCTAAAGACATAAATCCCAGCGTTGAGATGGGGGAGTTTTAGGGCTTTGTAAGAAGCGTCCTTTTCTTCTACAATGGCGTGCGCTAAACCTTTTTCTACGCGCACCCGCCCATACCCGCGTGCGTTCTCTAGCCTAAACACCCCGATGGCATGCGTGTGCGTGAGTAAGCCCTGCAAACTTGAGGGCTCAACCAAGGGCATGTCCGCGTTCAAAACGAGGATTTTCTCATGGGTGGTAGGGATGAGCGCGCCTTGTTGCAACAAAGCCCCCCCCGTGCCCGGGAAATTTGCGGTGTCTTGGATATGGGTGTGTATGGGCGCGTTAGCAAAGGCGTTTTTGAGATATGCGCCCACGCGCTCGTGTTGGTGTCCTAAGATCACATGCACATCTTGGCTCAAGGCTAGCGCGCTCTCTAGCGCGTAAAATAACATGGGTTGCCCACATAGGGGGTGTAAGACCTTGGGGAGGTGAGTTTTCATGCGCGTTCCCTTGCCTGCGGCTAAAATGATCACAGAGAGAGACATCAAGTTTCCTTTAGAGCTTTTTAACTTCTAGGGCATTATACTTAAGACATCAAGTAAAAAGGTTTTAGATTGCTAAAAGTGATCTTGCTAGGGTTGTTAGGGGTGGATTTATTGCTGGGGGCGCAGATCAAAGACCCCATAATCCCCACCATCGATCTATCATTGAGCGCGCCCCACACCCCCGCGCAATTGGTAACCAGTTTGAATGTGGTCTTGGTGCTAACCTTACTTGTGTTAGCCCCCTCACTCATTTTAGTGATGACAAGCTTTATCCGCCTGATTGTGGTGTTTTCCTTTTTGCGCACCGCTTTGGGCACGCAACAAACCCCACCCACCCAAATTTTGGTGTCCTTAGCCTTGATTTTGACCTTTTTTATCATGGAGCCTAGCGCCAAAAAGAGTTATGAGATCGCCATCAAGCCCTATTTAGCGGAAAAAATATCGTATACGCAAGCCTTTGAAAAGGGGGTTGTGCCCTTTAAAGAGTTTATGTTACAAAACACGCGTGAAAAGGATTTAGCCCTATTTTTTAGAATCCGCCATTTGGAAAACCCTAAAGATGCCAACAGTGTGCCCTTGAGCGTGCTTGTGCCCGCCTTTATGATCAGTGAGCTCAAAACGGCGTTCCAGATCGGGTTTCTGCTTTATCTGCCCTTTTTGGTGATTGACATGGTGGTCAGCTCTATTTTAATGGCAATGGGGATGATGATGCTGCCCCCCGTGATGATCTCTTTGCCCTTTAAAATTTTAGTGTTTATCTTGGTGGACGGGTTTAATCTCTTAGTAGAAAACTTAGTGGCTAGCTTTAAGCACTTGAGCTAGCGCGCTACACGCCATGCGCGCCCCACAAAGAGGGCACAGAGTAAAATAAGCAGGGCTTTGAAAAGGACTTCGCTGTGGGTGTGCATGCGCGCAAATGTAGGTGTGTCAGTCATGTGGGTGGCTTGTGCGTTCAAAATAAAGGGGGTGTAATAAAAACTAAATAGGGCGATCAAACCCGCGCTTATTAAGCTCAAAAGCACTAGCCACGCTCCCTTAGACTTCTTGAGCGCTAAGAATAGACTATCTAGCACCAACAACACCCCTAAAGCGTTTAAGAGTGTGTTGGCGCGCACAAAAATCTGCCCCATCAATGCCCCCGCCTCTAGGGCACCCAAATTGACATGGGCGATCTCAGAAGCTTTAAAGATCACAGGGGCTACTCCCGCACCCGCAAAGAACACCACGCCCACGCCCACGCCCAGCACAAGCAACACCACCACCCCCCATAATTTCCCTAACATTTAGAAGTAGAAATAATAAGCGATGGTGAACGCCCAATCGCGCTTAAGAGATATAGTGGTGTTATCCACTTGGACACCATTGTAATTTCTGATGTAATTAGCGCGCATCATGGGCACTTTGAAACCCAGCTCGATCCCATTATGTTTGGCGATGACGGCGCGCACCCCGCCATTAAAGAACCATTGGGCTTTGGTTTGGGGGTTATTGCCTTTGACTAGCCACCAAGTGTTACCCCCCACCGCCAAGCCCCCAAACACCCCAAAACTAAACCCCGTGGCGTTGATCAGATTCACCAGCAAGTCTATCCCCACCCCATAACCTGACAAATTGAAAGTGTTATTGGTAAAAGCCACTTTATCGTTGTAGACCACTTTGCCAAAGTCAGTGATCCCCCAGTTGTAAAAGCCGTAGTAACGCAAGCCAATCCAACCCTTTTGCCCAAAGAGTTGGTTATAACCTATGTGCACGCCCACGCCCTGCGTGATGGCGTTGGCGTTTGTCTTAGGCGCATTACCCCCTAGCACTTCGGCTTTGAAGGTAGAACCCCCCATCTCATACATCGCGCCCACGAAAAACGCGCTCTCTTCTGCCTGTAAGCCCCCCCACAACGCTGTCGCTCCAACAAGGCTCAAGATTTTCAAACGCATGCGCACTCCTTGTTATGATGAAACCATGCAGATCGGAAAAATTCCACACCCCTTAAGCCCTAGCAGCCAATTTGCTGATGGCATCCGCGTGCAAATCGTCCATATGGGTGCGCAAGACCTTAGAATACATGTCCACAAGGCGGTTAGCCTCGATCAAGCGCGTCATCTCGGTAACCGCGTTGACATTGCTTTTTTCTAAGAAGTGTTGGCGCACAATGGGGGCGTTGAGCTCCACGCGTTCCGCCATTTTATCTTGGGGGTAGGTGTAGAGATTGTCTCCCATCTTTTTTAAAAGTTTTTGGCTTTGGAAGCCCACTATGGCTAACGCGCCCCCGGGCACTTCTTCATTGCCATCATGGAAAAACAAATCGCCATTGGCACTCACGCTCAAACGCGCCCCGGGCAACATGTGAATCCCCGTGTGGTTTTCAATCCCCCCGCGGCTAAGCACATGAAAACCCTCTTTAGTGCTCAAAAAACCCTGCGCGTCAATGGTGAAACTCCCATCGCGTGTAAAGGCGATCCCCTGAGGGGTTTGCACCACGAAGTAAGCGTTGGGATCGCTAAGGGCAAAATCCAATTCGTTATCCGTCTTAGCCATAGGTCCTAGGCTGTAGTCTGTGTAGCGTTGCGTGATGATGGGCACGCGGTTGAGGTTGCGGTTTAGATACTGCGCAGCCTGCTTAGTTTGGTCAGCTAGTGGCAATTTGTCGCGGTAATTTTGATACAGACGCAAGAAATCCCCCACCACCACATCATCGCGTTTAAACCCATTGGTGTTGAGGTTGGCTAAGTTGTTGGAGATTTGATCCAAGCGGTTAAACTCATTAACCATCCCCCCCGTTGCGTCATAATACCCATTTGTCATGTTAGACTCCTAATGATACGAGTGTGCTATTATAACCTAAAAAATACAAGGATTGGCGTGCAAGAGAGCATCGCGCATTTTCAACACCTATTTAGCACTTGGGGGTATTTGCTCTTATTTGCCTACTCTTTGGGGAGTGGGTATGTGGGGATTGTGGTGGCCGCGATCCTAAGCTCTATGGGGCAAATGGATATTAAACTCAGCATACTCAGCGCGGGGGTGGGCAATTTTGTGGGGAGTATGGGGCTAGCTCTGCTGGGACGCACCCAGAAAAAAGAGTTGTTTAACTACTTTGCCAAACACCGCCGTAAATTCGCCCTAGTGCATATGTGGTTGCAAAAATACGGGGTGTGGTTGATCTTTTTTAACAAATACATCTATGGGATCAAGAGCATTTTGCCCCTAGCCATTGGCTTTAGCAAATACGATCTAAAGAAATTCGCGCTGTTAAATGGGGGGGCATGCGCGCTGTGGGCGGTGGTGGTGGGCGCGATCGCTTTTTATGCGAGCGCATGGGTGCGCCATATATGGGATCGCCTGAGCGCTTATGCCTATTTGATGCCCCTCTTTATCTTGGCTTTGGTTGTGGGGATTGTATGGGTGCTTAAACGGGGGAGCAAGAAGGCTTAATGAACATTGGCTTTAACAGAGTAAAGTCGTGCAAAAAGGATCGACATGGGTAAAATTCTAGCTTGCTTGGGTGCGTTGTTGTGGCTGGCGGGGTGTTGCCAATGCCCTATCACTCCCACCAACTCCCCCAAACAACACAAAAGCCATAAAAAACCCCCCAAGGTCGCCCCCAATGATGGCGAGCCCCATCAGGTAGAATAACCTTGCACCTGTAAGAATGTGGCGTTGGGGACCACCACCTTGTAGTAGAACACGCTTATGCCTAGCAGAAGCGACACATCTAGCCAAGGGGGGGTGTTAAAGATGGCATGGATCAAGGCAATGGGAGCTAGCTTGGCTAGCATCTCTAAGGTGGGCTGGAATTGCCATTTGATAGGTCTTGGCGCGCGATTAGAGCTAGATACCAGCTTCCCCCTGAGGCTATAAAAACAATCGGCAAGAAACGCCCCCATAACAAGACCCGCCCCTATGAGCGCGGAATTACTAGGATTGGTGAGAAGTTTAAGTCCCGCGAATTGATCGCCTACTATACATGCAAGACCAAAGAGCACACCGGGATAAATGCCCCCGCGCACTATAGAGACCGCAGGGATGCTTGTATCCTCCTCTTCTGGCTCAAAGCGCAAACAAGCGACCCTAGGGACTATCAGCCGGTTGTAGAGCTGTGTGATGCCTAAGAATAGAAGTATCTCTAGCCAAGGGGGGTGTTAAAGATCACATGGATTAAAGCCACAGGGGTTAGGGCTACCAGCAATTCTAAGATGGGTTGGAATTGGATGGAGCTAGATTTGGATTTTAGCGCAGAAGGCTTCCTTCTAGCACTAAAAATATAGGTCTGCACAAGCGCAGCTGGCACAATAATCGCCCATAAAAAGATAGAATGCTTAGAATCGTTCAAAAAGTCAAAGGGATCGGATGATTCTGTCAACCGTATAAACAGAGAGGTTGAGTAAAGACCAGTAGCATAACACAAAGACTTCGTATTGTCCACGAGAGTCCACTTCTCTTGTTGCATGCAAATCCTTTCTACCCCCTCCTTCTTATGAGAGAAAACCTATCTATACCACCCCGTCCAGCGGTGGGAGCTGTTGCGCGGCACAGCGTTCGCTTCAATGGTGCGATCGATAAACTCGCCAAATTTCTCCCCTAGATAAGAACCCGCCTTCTCTCCAAGCTTTTCCATGCCTATTGAAATCGCTAGCTCACCTGTCTTGCCTGCTAGGGAAGCCCCCCCTATTTTAGCCTTGTTGGCTATAACATTTCCAAGTAGATGTCCCCCCACACCAAATACAACCTCTCCTACAGCTTTGCCTGTAGTCTTGCCTATTGTGGACATCCCTTTCATTTCAGCGGGCGTGCAGCAAGTGGGTGGCTCTAAAATCGATTTAAGATAACTCTCTGGCCTGCTTGGCGTTCTGCTATCATGTTGTGGACTGTGAGTTGGTTTTGGGGAGTGGGATTGCGCGTATGTTTCGCGCGCGTCCTGCACAGCCATTATATACTCATTTGCCTCCAAACTTACACAAGAAAACCCTGCAGCTAAGGGACACACTAATAACAACTTCCTCATAAGTGCTCCTTTGTATTTTCTTGTGCCAACCAGCACGATCTCAAGTTAACATAAATCTTAGGCAATCTAGCTTGATTATTTAAAACAAAGAATTTTGCACGCCTTGAAATGTTACTCAACTAAGCAAGCACTGATCGAGTCTTCTTAGGGGTTGTGCTACAATCGCGCCAAAAACCACAAAGAGTCAACATGGATTTATTTAACCTACACGCCCCCTATGCCATGAGTTTAGAACAAGAAAAAGTTGTGCAAGCTTTGAGTGAGGGGGTAGCCCAAGGGGCGCGTTATCAGACCTTGATCGGGGTTACTGGTTCAGGCAAGACCTTTAGCATGGCAAATTTAATCGCGCATTTGCAAATGCCCACCTTGATCATGAGTCATAATAAAACCCTCTGTGCCCAGCTTTACAGCGAGTTCAAAGGCTTTTTTCCTAAAAATCATGTAGAATACTTTATCTCCCACTTTGATTATTACCAGCCCGAATCTTATATCCCCAGACGCGATCTCTTCATAGAAAAAGACAGCTCCATCAATGAGGATTTAGAACGCCTGCGCTTGAGCGCGGTAACTTCGCTTTTAAGCTATGAGGATGTGATCGTGGTCGCTAGCGTGTCGGCTAATTATGGGCTGGGCAACCCAGCGGAGTATTTGAGCATGCTAGAAAAAATCCAAGTGGGGCAAGTGCGCCCTTACAAGCAATTCTTGCTCAAGTTAGTAGAAATGGGCTATGCGCGCCATGACATCTTAGAGCGGGGCAAATTTAGGGTGGTGGGGGAGTGCGTGGATATTTTCCCCGCTTACAATGATGAAAATTTTATCCGCATCGAGTTTTTTGGCGATGAGATCGAGCGCATCACTAGCATGGACGCGCTAGAAAACACTCCCCTAAAGCAACTAGACTCCTACCCCCTCTATGCGGCAAATGCTTTTATTGTAAGCCCTAAGCGTTTGCAACAAGCCATTCAAGACATCGAGCAAGAATTACAAGAGCGCTTAGCCTTTTTCAAGCAAGCCCAAAAGCCCCTAGAGTATGAGCGCCTTAAAACCCGCACCGAATTTGACCTAGAGATGATCAGTGCCACGGGCATTTGTAAGGGTATTGAAAATTACGCGCGCCACTTTACGGGCAAGAGGGCGGGAGAAACCCCTTACACGCTCATGGATTATTTCGCCCAGAAACAACGCCCTTTTTTGGTGATTGTAGATGAATCCCATGTGAGTTTGCCCCAATTTAGGGGGATGTATGCCGGGGATTTGAGTCGTAAGCAAGTCTTGGTAGATTATGGCTTTAGGTTGCCCTGTGCGCTGGATAACCGCCCGCTTAAATACGAGGAGTTTATCAGCAAACCCCCCCATTTTCTCTTTGTCTCAGCTACCCCCAACCCCCTAGAGTTAGAACTCTCACAAGGACATATCGCCAAACAGATTATCCGCCCTACCGGGTTACTAGACCCCGAGTATGAAGTGCGCCCTGTGGCTAACCAAGTGCGGGATTTATATGAAACTATTAAAGAGGTAGTAGCTAGAAAGGAGCGCGTCTTAGTTACCACCTTGACTAAGCGCATGGCTGAGGAGTTGTGCAAGCACTATTTAGAATGGGGCTTGAGAGTGCAGTATTTGCATAGCGATATTGATGCAATCGAGCGTAACCATTTGATTCGCTCCTTAAGATTAGGAGAATTTGATGTGCTCATTGGGATCAACTTGTTAAGGGAGGGGCTAGATTTGCCCGAAGTGTCCTTAGTGGCGATTTTGGATGCGGACAAGGAGGGGTTTTTGCGTAGTGAAACGAGTTTGATTCAAACCATGGGGCGTGCTGCACGGCATGTGCATGGCAAGGTGTTGTTTTATGCGGATAAAATCACCGCCAGCATGCAAAAAGCGATGCAAATTAGTGATGAGAGGCGCTCTAAACAAAAAGCCTTTAACTTAGAGCATGGCATTGAGCCTAAGAGTGTGCAGAGACTCTTAGAGGAGGAGCTCACAGAGAGCCTACCTACCAAACCTAAACGCTCCAAAGCCCTAGAAAAAATGCCCAAGAGCGAAAAGGATCGCTTGATTAAAACTTTAAGGGCACAAATGCAACAACGCGCTAAGGTGTTAGACTTTGAAGAGGCAGCAAGACTGCGCGATGAGATCGCGCGCATTAGAGGGTTGTAAAGATGAAAAATTTTTTCTTAGGGCTGGTGTTAGTGCTCATGCCTATTTTCACTGCGTGTATGTGTTTTGGGGTCTTTGCAATATTGCATGATTATAGTTGCCCTAATGGGGTTTGGCAAGCTATGGGCGCAATGGGCTTAGCGCTTGTTTATGTGCTGTCTTTTTTGCCCATTAGGGAGATTTGTAAATACACGGGCTGGCGTTTTGCTTGTGGGGTGAGTGAAGGTTTTAATGCTGTGGGCGTAATACTCTTCCCTGCAATCATGCTATTCCTACGATAGCACTCTATGATATTAAAGAGGTGAGTGATGAAAAATATCCAAGCGTTTTTCTTAGGGTTGGTGTTGGTGCTCATGCCTATTTTCACTGCGTGTATGTGTTTTTGGGTCTTCGCAACATTGCATGATTATGGTTGCCTTAATGGGGTTTGGGGAGGCATGGGCGTGGTGGGCATAGTGGTGTTATATGGGCTGTCTTTTTTACCCATTAGAGAGATTTATAAATACACGGGTTGGTCTTTTGGCTGTGTGGTGAGTGGGATTGTTAATGCTGTGGGCGTAATACTCTTCCCCATAATAATATTATATATAATATTTTGATGGCACTCCATATACCATATTAAAAAGGTTGGTGATGAAAACTAGAGAGGTGTTTTTAGGGATAGTGTTGGGGTTGATACCCGTTGTGGCTTTTGGAGCGTGTTTGTTTGCCGGGTGGCAACTTGTCAAGGCTTGCCATTCTCACTTAGCATTATTTAGTCAAGTGATCTTAGGCGCGTTTTTTCTTTTGTTAGTTTTTGGGATTTACAAGCGCACGGGCTGGGTTTTTGGCTCTAAATTGAGCGGGATTTTCACCTTATTAGTGGTGCTGAGTGGGGTTTCTGTAGGGTTGGGGCGTTGGGATCGCCCTTGCTATGCAGAGCGGTGCGTGTGTGATGGGATGTGTTATGAGAGCCCTTGCCCTACAGACCCTGTGAAGGATAAAGATAGTTGTATTGGACAGCAATGTCCTCAGTGTCTAGGGCGCGCTACTACTGGGGCGCGCCTTAGGTAGGTAGCCCGACTAAGATGTTTTAGGGGTTATTATGAAAAAGATTAAGGCGCTTTGCTTGGGGGCGGTGTTGGTGCTCATGCCTGTTTTTACTTTGTGTATGTGTATGGGGATGATCGCAATATTGGCTGATCATGGTTGCCATGCCCATGTTTTGGAATTTATAAGCGTAGCGGTGTTGGGCGTGCTGTCTCTTTTACCCATTAGGGAGATATATAAATACACGGGTTGGTATTCTGGCTGTGTGGTGAGTGCGGGTATTAATGGGTTGGTGGTGGTGTTTTGCCATATGATAGCATCCTATGTATATTGAAAGATAAGTAATGAAAGCTATCAAAGCGTTTTTCTTAGGGGCGGTGTTGGTGCTCATCCCTAGCGTCAATTTGTATATGTGTGTGGAGGTCATCGTAACATTGCATGATTATGGTTACCATTATGGTTACGACCCTGAGCATATCTTGAGATTTATAAGCGTAGCGGTGTTGAGTGTGCTGTCCTTTTTGCTCATTAGTAAAATTTATGCACACACGGGTTGGGTTTTTGGTTGTGGGGTGAGTGGGGTTTAATTGGTTAGTGGTGGCATTGTGCCTGATACTAGCATGCATATAGCATGCATATTTTGAAAAGGTTGGCGATGAAAAGTGAAGAAGAGTCTCTCTTAAAGCTAGCGTTGTGGTTAACGCCCATTCTTACTTTGTGTATGTGTTTTGGGGTAATTGTAACAATCCATGATTGTGGTTGCGATAGGACTCATATTTTGCAAGTTGTAAGCGTAGCGGTGCTAGGCGTGCTGTCCTTCTTACCCATTAGGGAGATTTATAAATACACGGGTTGGGATGGCTGTGTGGTGAGTGGGATTGTGAATGCTGTGATCGTGGGATGTTGTTTTATGCTCAGTATCCCATATTCATGATATGCATATTGGAAAGGTTGGTGATGAAAAAAAGAGAAGAGCTTTTAGAGTTGTTGTGGCTAGCGTTGGGGTTAATGCCTGTTTTGGCTTTTGGAGTGTGTTTGTTTGTCGGGAAGCAACTTGTGAATGCTTGCCATTCTCACTTAGCAGCTTTAAGCCAAGTGCTCTTAGGGGTGCTGTTTCTTGGGTTGATTTTTGGGATTTACAAGCGCACGGGCTGGGTTTTTGGCTGTCGCTTGAGCGGGATTTTCACTCTATTAGTGGTGCTGAGTGGTTTTTTTGTGGGGCTGGGGGTTTGGGATCGCCCTTGCTATGCAGAGCGGTGCGTGTGTGAGGGGATGTGTTATGAGAGCCCTTGCCCTACAGACCCGAAGGATAAAGATAGTTGTATTGGAAAGTATTGTCCTGAGTGTCTAGGGCGCGCTACTACTGGGGCGCCCCTTAGGTAGGTTGCCCGACCAAGATGTTTTAGAGACTATGAAAAAGATCAAAGCGTTTTGCTTGGGGGCTGTGTTGGTGCTTGTGCCTGTTTTGACTTCTTGGGTGTGCGCAGATGTAATGACATACTTTGGTCCCTGCCATGCGCGTTTAGTCTGCCTAAGTAATGTGCTCTTAGGGGCTCTCTCTTTGGTGCCCCTTGTCAAAATCTATCAATACACCGCCTCTAGCAAGATTTGGGCTTTGGCTTGTAAGATCAGTATATGCGCTAACATAATGATTGTGGTGGGCTTGTCGCTTATTGGGGTTCTTTTGGACACGCAATTGTTTTGTTGTTAGGAGTGTAAAAATGAAAATGGCAACATTGTTTTGCTTGGAGTTGGTGCTCATGCCCTTTGTTACTTTTGCATCGTGCCTTTTCTTTTTTGCATTGGTTCTTTGCATTGTTCTTGATCTTAACCTCGCCCTTATGGCTTCATGGATCTTAGGGGGTTTGTCTTTTTACCCCATTTTTAAAATTTACAAGCGCCATGCGCCTAGCAGAGTTTGGGCGTGGCGTTGTATCATTAGCGGGGTTTTTAATGCTCTAGCTGTGGTGGCTTGGTATCCCTTATGTTTTTAAGTCTTGCGTTCTATGCCCTAGTAAGGATCAATGTTGAAAATTTTTCTCTTGTTCTTGGGATTAGTGTTGATATCCCTTATCATTTTGTTTGTGTATGAGAGGTTGGGTTTGGATCGATTGTGTTTGGATCGATTGTGTTTGGAGCGTTATATGAAGAAGTGGATCGATCGTATAGAGAGGTTTTATTGGGGGGTTTTGCTTCTCATAACACCCTTTTTAACGCTTTTTTTATGCGCTAGAGTGGGGGGCAGATTATCTTATTTGGGGCATGAGATTTCAGCGCTTTTGAGCGCACCCCTTTGTAGTTTGTTGTCTTTTGCACTGATTTGGGTGGTTTATAGTGAAACAAAACCTAGTCGTGTTTGGAAGATGGCTTGTTTGGTATTCGCTGGACTTAATGGCGTGATTTTAATAGGAGGTGTGGGTTTTGCTGCACGGGTTTTCTTTGGTGCGCATAACTAGGTAAAATAACAATGGTAGACCCCCTACCCTCCTTAAGTTAAAACAACCATCCCCTTATCCCCAAAATTCTTTTCTAAGTCCTCATCTAGGCGTTTAACTAAATAAGTCTTTATGGGCGCATTGTGAGGGATCGCGTTTTCTTGCTTGTTATAGGGGGTGAGGGTGATCTTTAAACGCCCATCGCTTTGTCTTTCGCGCATGGCAACGGCGATCAAAGCACTATTGCCCCTTAAACTTTGCATCACATCCCCCTCTTTAAAGAAGGCGATCACTTCTTTCATACTCAAAACTTCTTGTTCGATCGCTGTGGGAGTTTTCTTACGCAAGGCGACTAACGCCACAAAGCCGATCACCACAACCACAATTAAAACAATTAGATAAGTTGGCATGTGCTCCCTTCTATTTTAGGACAATCATGTCTTTGTCGCCAAAGTTCTTTTGAGTATCCTCATCGATCTCCTTGCCTTGAATACCCAGAACTTCTTTTCCATCAATCTCTTCTGTTTCTTTATTGTAGAGGCAATTGATAATCCCATAATTTCCATTGTTTAACTTTTCTTTAATAGAAACAGCCAGCACGTTTTTATTTTTTGCAAGTATTGCAGGCGTTCTGGGCTTTTAAGCCAAGCGATAATGTCGTCTTTGAAAGAAATAATCTCCTTAAAAATAATACTATCCTCTAAAAACTTCCACAGCAAAGCCTCCCGTGCTTTTTGAGAATCTGCAAAATCCATTGTGTCTCCTTTTTTCAATCTTTTAGACATTGAAGGGCATGCGCCCTAGTGCTATGCTCTCCCCCTACTTGAGAACAATCATTTCTTTATTGCCAAATTTCTTTCGGGTTTCTTCATCGATCTGCTCGCTCTCAATACCCTCTGCCTCCCCTTCAATGTCCCCCGTTGCTGTGTTAAAGAGGCAATTCACAACGCCATACTCTCCATTGTCCAGCCTCTCCTTAATAGAGGTGGCGATCACCTTTTTATTTTGTTTTAGGCGTTGCAATCTCCCCGGGTCTTTAAACCAAGCCACAATATTTTTAAAGAAATTTAAAATACGCGTCCAAATGCGCTTGATCCACTCCCACACACTCCTAAAAAAGTCCAGGACATTGTCAATGATACCCATTTTACACCCTATTTTAAGACAATCATGTCTTTATTGCCAAAGTTCTTTTTCAAGTCCTCATCAATCTCCTTAGCAATAACCCGTAAGAAAGGGTCTTTAGCCTCTGCCATTGCCTCGTTCTTTTTATCCATAAAGCAACAGCTTAAAATGATCCCCACCCCTGCTTTCTCCTCTTTGGTTAAGCTCGCCGCGCTGTGTAGGCTAGGGTTGAAGTGCTCTTTGACCCAAGAAAGCAACTCTTTAAAGCTGTATTTGTCTTGCTTGAGCTCTGTATAATTCCACGCCTGCAAAAACGAATCGGCTTTAAGCATTTCTTGCAAGCTGGCTAAATCAATGCCATTGTCTTTTAAAAACTTGACAATTTGTTCTACAATGTTGCTGTTTTTGCCTTTGTTATTATCAATCATCTTTTCTCCTCATGGTTTTGAATTTGCCTTTTTTTAAATTACTCTTGATCCGCTCGCCCAAACTTTGTTTTCTGTTCTCCTCCTTATGCGTTTTTTCAAATTCCTTTTTGGCACTCTTGAATGCCTTTTGAAAGTGTGCAAAATTAGGCAACACCTCCTCCCTTGCCGCACTAATCAAGCCATTTAGCACGGCGTTTTTGATCTCGCGTCCCGAAAAACCTTTAGAAATCTTGCTTAAAGTTGCTAGCTCCTCTTGTGTGAGTTGTGCCATGCCCTTTTCATAAAGTGCTGTGGGGATGTGTTTTAAAATAATGCTCTGGCGTTGCTTGTCATTGGGCAACTCAAAGCTAATGGAGCGCAAGATTCGGCTATGAAACGCCTTGTCGTAATTTTCTAATAAATTGGTGGCAAAAATCACAATGACGGGGCGTTCCTCCAAAAGCTTTAAGAGCTCACTACGCAAAGAATTAACCGCCTGATCTGCGCTTTGGGTTACATTAGAAATCCGTTTGCCTAAAAAGCTATCGGCTTCATCAAAGAATAAAATCGCATCGTGCTTTTGGGCTAAATCAAAGGCGGCGACCAAATTTTTAGGCGCATCCCCCACGAACTTAGACTCGATGTCGGCGTAATTGCCATGGATAATTTGCTTGCCTAATTCTTTGGCGATGATGTGCGCGCTCATGGTTTTGCCCGTGCCCGGCTTGCCATGAAAATTGACAATGGTTTTAGCAATCCCATCGACCTCTTTAAACCCCCACTCCTCGTAAATCAAGGGTTGTTTTTGCACCAAAGTGATGACCTCTAAAATCCCCTTTTTGGTTTTTTTGTCTAGCTCAATGCGATCTAAGCTATAGCGCGGGTCTTCCATACGCAAGTTTAAACTTGGGGCATTTTCTTGCTCTTGTTTGATTGCCTTTTTCTCGTTAGCTTGTTTATTTAGATGGTTGATTAAAGTTTGGGTGCAGTTAATGGCTAGGTAAAAATGCGCCCCAATGCCTAAAAACTTGCCCTCCACTAGAACCTCATTAATGGGGTGGTTAAGCCTAGAGAGGAGTAAAGAAATGCCCACTTCCTCCGCTGACGCGGGTCTGTATTGGTCGGTTTTGACCTGAATTTTATGCGCCCCGTTTGGATCAAATACCCCCACTAAAGCCACTTCCTCCACACCGCTAAAGTCGTAATCCGGTTTTTCTAATACCTCTTTTATGGCATGGCTAAAAGTTTCTAGCTGTTCTGGGTTGGCTTGTTTGCTCAAATCATTGTTGATAAACAGCACCTCTGTTTTCATAAAACCATGCCCTCTCTAAGCTCTCTCCTAGCGTCATCTTTATCCACTTTGTAGGTTTTTTCACCGATTTCGCGCCCATCAGCATACAAACCGACATCAACTTCGGCGTAATCTCCCGCGTTCCACATGGCTTTAACTTTTGCCGCCATTTGTCGCCTTTGCTCTCTTGCCAGCTCCTCTTTGAGTTCTCTAATCTTGCTTAAAAACTGGCTAATGCTTAAAATGGCAATTCCCCCAATCACCGCTAATGCTATCCCGCCTATGATCCATGGTAAAGGCATTTTCTCTCCTTATTTAATTCTTATCAACTTTGATTCTCAAAGCCTCCTCTACGCCCTCTTTTTCTTGCAAAATTTGGCACGCTTTGAGATTGAGGGCATAAAACTCCTCTAGGCTATAGTGTTTGTAAAACACTTTTTCATACATCGCATCGACTCTGCAAATTTGGGGGCGGTTCTCATAAATACGGCAACGATTAGTTTGTGGGTCTAAGTGGCGACACACCCCATTGCCTAAATCCAAATGCGCTAACTCTTTAACCCCGCCAATGTTAGCACAACACGCCCCACAAATCGTGCAAGCAAAGCCCATGTTAAAGCTTGATGAGATTTTTGCCCTGATCGGTCAAAACCAACATTGCCTTTGTCCAATCCGCATAAATGGTGGCAAGATTTGATTCTAAGCCAAAGGTTTTAATCATGGTCTCTAGCACTTCTTTTTCCCCCTCATGCAAAGCCTCCAAGTGGGTTAGGCGATCTGCCATGGCTAGTGCCATGGTTTCTAACAAGACGATCTTTTGGTGCTCTTTTTGTTTAAAAGTCTGCAAAGTGGCTTTTAGATCGAATGTATCGGCATTGTAAGTGATGTCCTCCACTTGCATTTCCAAACAATAAGTAGAAATCACGCCCTTTTGTGCGTCTGAAAAGTCGTGATTGCTCCAAGCAAAATGGTGGGCGATCCGTAAAAACGCCTTTTTCTCCTCTAAATCTAATGCGCCTAAAAACATACAAACTCCTCTTTTGAAAATTTGCGATGATATTCTACCCCCCCCTGTCAAGCCTTCGAGCCCAAAATATGCATTAAAAAAGATAAAAGTAGAAATTAGTAACAAAAAGAGAGCGGAAGTTTAAAAATTTGGGGGTTATGAGAAAAAAGATAAGAGGTTGTTTGGTTAGAGTCTAGGGAGTT